>NZ_JBWKES010000027.1:17017-83999 GCF_056435325.1 Streptomyces sp. NPDC043952 | reverse complement strand
GGCCGGACGAACTCCCACTCGGCATCCGACAGTTCATGGCGACGTATCACGACACCATGATCTACCAGCAATGATCATTTGAAGACACCGCCTAGTACTGCAACGGTGTTTGCTGTGACTGATGGCCAGGTCGGTCGTTGGTGTGGTCATGGGTGGGGACCTTGCTGGTGTCAGGTTGTGGGCGGGTGAACTGGACGCAGTGCATGAGCGGTTCGTGCACCGGTTCAGCAGGTCAAAGCCGCGGGAGTCGGCACTGGCTTATATGCGGGGCCTGATCGCACCCCTGCAACGGAAGAACGGCTGGACGCTGGCGGAGGAAGCCGGCCACGCCGGCCCGGACCGCATCCACCGGATGCTGAACCGGATCGAGTGGGACGCCGATGAGGTCCTCGACGACGTGCGCCATGGTCTGCAGCGCGGAGCCGAAAGCCTCGTTCGGGTCGCCCCGGTCCGGTGCGTCCAGCTGTCGTACACCACGGCGATGGACCCACCTTCGCAGGTGCCGGCTCCGCTCGTACGGCGATGGGCTGCGGGCCGCCCCCACCAGGAAGGCTCGAGCCTTGCACCGTACATCCGCACGCCGCACCGTGATCGTCGCGACCGCTCTCGGACTCGCCCTCGCCTCCGCACCGGCGGTCGCTCACGCCCAGAGCACGCCGGGGACGAACGCTCCCGTCAAGGTGACCCTGACCGTACAGGGGCCGGACGGGTTGCTGTTCAAGGGGAAGATCAGAACCCGTGGTCATGAGGTCACGACGATCACGGGTGGCACGCACAGATGCGACGGCACCAACGGCGGCGCCAACCCCTCCGCCGTACCGACCCCGACGGCGGCTCTCGACGATGCCGCGCGTAAGCGGCACTTCGCCTGGGACGGCACCTGGTACGCGTCGTTCGACGACTACTCGGTCGACACCATCAAAAAGGTGAGCGGTGGCGGCAGCGCCTACTGGAACATCTCGGTCAACGGCACGTCCACCCCGGTGGGCGGCTGCCAGTTCAAGCTGAACGCCGGGGACAAGGTGGCGTTCACCTGGACGGCGTTCTGACCCCTGCCCGTCAGCACCGGCCGGGGTGCGGACGTGCCTCGGCCGGTGTGACCGGCTCTCCGGTCCGTACGTCGTGCAGGACATGGGCGAGTACCTCGGCCCCGCGCACCACCCGTGGTCCTGGGCGGTTGAAGTAGGCGGGGCCGTCCAGGACCCACACACGGCCGGACCGAACGGCAGGCAGGTCCGACCAGCCCGGCAGATTCGTGAGCAACTCCGCTTCCCGCAAAGTACGTTCCGGGGGAAAGCCGCACGGCAGGACCAGGATCACATCCGGCTGTGCGGCGCGCGCCGCCTCCCAGGTCATGGGCTTGGTGTGCTCGCCGGGCACGGCGAGGAGAGGTTCGCCTCCGGCGGCCGTGATCTGCTCGGGCACCCAGTGCCCGGCGGGCCACAATGGGTCGAGCCACTCGATCGCCACCACCCGGGGCTGGGCGCGTCCCGCGACCGCCCCGCGGACCCGGTCCAGACGGCCCAGCAGGGCCGCGCGCTTCCGCTCCGCGCACTCCCGCACGCCGAGCAGCTCACCCACGGTGACCAGGCAGTCCAGCACGTCGTCGAGGGTGCGGGGCTCCAGGCTGAGGACCCGGGTGTCGGCGTCCAGCAGCCGCACCGCCCGGCTGACCTTCTCGTACGACACGGCGCACACATCACACAGGTCCTGCGTGAGGATCACGTCGGGGCGCAGAGCCGCGAGCGCCTCTGTGCCGAGCGTGTACAGCGACGAGCCCGAGTGCGCCGAGCCGCCGACGGCGTCTGAGATCTCCCTGCTGGTGAGCGCGTCCTGATCCAGGTCTGCTCCGGTCACCACGGGTACCGATGCCACCTCGCGCGGTGGCCAGTCGCACTCGTGGGTGCGGCCGACCAGCTGGTCCGCAAGTCCGAGCTCGGCGACGATGTCGGTCGCGGCGGGCAGCAGGGAGACGATGCGCATACCCCGACTCTAGGTCCCGCCGCGCCCGACAGGGCTGCCGTCAGGCGCCCCAGCGCACCGCGATCGTGTCACCGACGCCGACAACCGTGCTTCGCGTGGCGGAGGTGAACGCGGAGCCGTCGATGCTGACCTTCCACGTGTTGGATCCGCTGTTGGCCTTGCCGTTGACGGCGGTGATGGTGCCGGTGCCGGAGGACGGGGTGACGCTCGTGACGCAGCCGGACGGCGTGGCGGCGCTCGTGGCCGCGTCGAGGACGGCGCCCAGCGTGGTGGTCGAGCCGGTCGGCGTGAGCGCGACGGAGCACACCTTCAGGTTGCCCGCGCCGTCGTCCACGGTGAGCCCCAGCTTCGTGGCCGTACCGGAGGTGAGGGAGGACTGGCTCACCCACTGGGGCGCACCCGGCGTCGTGGGAACCGGCGGGGCGGCCGTGAAGCCGCCGCCGGCCACGGACCGCAGCCCGTCGATCGACGAGTACGCCGTCGGTGAGGTGTCGGAGGGCAGGTACTTGAATCCGCCACCCGGGTTGAACTGCTGGGCGATCAGGAAGTCCACCGGCGTCTTGCCCATGGAGGTGCGGAAGTCGCCGGTCTGCGGGTCGATGCCGCAGGCGTTCAGACCGGACACAGCCCATCCGTTGGAGTCGGTGTTGACGCCGAACATGGCGTTGAAGGCACCGCTGTTCGGCACCAGCTTGCTCCTCAGGAACGCCTTGGCCTGCACGATGTCCGTGTCGGTGTTCGGTACGCCCGACACACACAGGGCGGCCATCGCCGCCCCGGTCATGTCGATGTCGCTCGCTGCGGAGAGCTGACTGGGGTTGCCTTCGGCCTTGCTGTAGTTCCAGCCGCCGTCGTTGTGCTGGTTGGCCCGGAGGCGGGTCACGACGGCGTCACGCAGTGCCTGCGGAATGCGGGCCTGTCCCGACTGCGTCTTGGCGCCGTTCAGGGCGAGAGCGGCGAACACGGTGCCGTTGAAGTTCGACGAAGGGCCGAAGTAGCCGGGCTCGGAGGTCTGCCAGTAGCCGTAGATGTCGGCGATCAGGTTGCGGGAGGCGGACACGCGGGAGGGGTCGATGCCGGCGGCGTAGGCGTTCAGCGTGGCGCGCTCGTAGTCGGTGACCACGGGGGAGGCGGACGGCCAGCCGGCGGTCGAGAGCAGGTTGCGGTAGACGGTTCTCGCGTTCTTGCTCGTGTCGCCGCCGGGCGTCACGTCCACAGCGGCGGTCCCGGCCGAGGCGAGCGCGCTGAACGCCCACTCGTTGGACAGTCCGGAGCCGGCGTACGAACCGTCCGCCGCCTGGAGCGACTTGAGGTAGGCGACGCCGTTCGTCTTCGACGTGGCGATCTGCGCCGGCGTGGAGGTCGCCGCCGCGGGCAGTGTGGTGAGCGCGAACGCGCCGAGTGCGGCGGCAGCGGTGAGGGCGGGGCGACGGTAGGACAGCGAACGGGGCATGGCCTGCTCCTTGGATGGAGGACGCCGGCCGGACCCGGTGCCGGGCCGACGGTGGCCTGCGGAGCAGCGGGTGTGGCCGCCGTCCGGAACGCGTGGACCGGCTTCCAACAGTGCTTCACCGCTTGGGCATTCGGGCTCGGGTCGGCCCCTGCCGTCCCACACCGCTGCGCGTCAGCCCCGGACTCCCACCGGGTTCCCCCACTCGGCAGTCCGGGACGGTACCCGACCCGCATTCAGGCCGCCACCGCTCACCCGGGCCGGTCCAGGGGCGGTCTTGACGGTTTCTGTGACGTGTGCTCAAATCCCGCTGATACGCAAGGAGTTCCAGGGAAAGCCGGTCGAAGTCCGGCGCTGACCCGCAACCGTAGGCCCGGTACCGCCGGGCGAGCCGGAATGCCTGGAGCGTGTTCATCAGCAACAGACGCCGTCGTGGACTACGGCGTGGTGCGACCAGCCTCCGGCTGCCGGGGACCTCCCGTCCGACGGAGGCCCTCTGCCACGTCCGCGTCCGCTCCGGCAGGCGCGAGGGGGCCGTGGTGGGAACGGGGAAGCGAAGAATCGGGACCGCGGACGCGGGCCCACGACGGGTGGTGTCGCTCGCGTCGGCCCTGTTCGTCCTGCTGGCCGCCTGCGTGACCTTCCTCACGACGACACCCGCCGCAGCGGACGGCGTCGGTGACTGCACCGCGACCAAGGGCGCCGTGGTAGCCGTCGACTTCGGGCCGTTCGGCGGCAAGGTCGAGCGCGGCTGCGACACCACGCCCACCACCGGCTACGACCTGCTGCACGACGCCGGATTCACCACCACCGGCACCCAGCACGACGGCCCCGCCTTCATCTGCCGCATCGGCTACGGCGCCTTCAACTCCGGTACGCAGTACCCGACCCCGGACAAGGAAGCCTGCGTCCTGACCCCGCAGGCCACGGCGTACTGGTCGTACTGGACCGCGTCACCCGGCCAGGACGAATGGACCTACAGTCAGTACGGCGCCATGGACCGCAAACTCAAGGACGGCGACGTCGACGCCTGGGTCTACGGCGGCACGGACGTCGGGGGCACGACGGGCGAGCCCACCTTCACCCCCGACGACGTACGCGCCGGCGAAACCCACACACCCGACCCGGGCGGCACACCCACCGGCGCCCCTGGCAAGGTCGACCTGAAAGCCGCCGCAACCTGGCTCAAGGGCCGCCTGATCGACGGCGAACGCATCGTCGACGACGGCGCCACCACACCGAACTACTCGCTGACCGCCGACACCGCCTACGCGCTCGCCGCAGTGGACGGCAAGAGCGCCGCGCTCGACAAGGTCACCGAATTCCTCGCCGTCCACGTCGGTGACTTCGGCTACCCGAGCGGCGCCGACCAGGCGCCGGACGCCACCGCCGTTGCCCGCCTCGCGCTCCTCGCCGAGGTCACCGAACGCGATCCGCGTGCCTTCGGCGGGCGAGACCTCATCGACGTCCTCACGAAGAACGTGTGCGCGGCGGGCCCCGAATCCGGTGACGCGACCCCGGGCTGCACCGCCAAGGGAGACTTCCGGTCCGCGTCGTACACCGAGGGCCAGGCCCTGTCCGTACTGGCCCTGCTGCGCGCCGGAGTGACGCCCCCGGACACGACCGTCGACCGCCTCACGCAGCTCCAGTGCAAGGACGGCGGTATCACCAGCATCCTCATCCGCCCCGGCGAGTACTGCGACGGGGACCCCGCCACCACCGGCCTCGTCGTCCTGGTGCTGCACAAGGCCGGCGGTCACGACGCCGCAGTGACCAGTGCCCGCACCTACCTGACCAAGGCACAGCGAGCGGACGGTGCCTTCCCCGGCTACACGGGCTCCACCACCGGCAGCGTCACCGCGACCGCGTACGCCGCACAGGCCCTCCGCGCCCTCGGTGACACCCGGCGCGCGGACGCGGCCACCGGCTGGCTGTCCCGGCACCAGCTCAAGGACGGCGGCTTCGGCTTCGAGGAGAGCGACACCGACCCGGCCGTCTACGCCACTCCGCCGGCCGTCCTCGCCGGTGCGGGCACAAACCTGGTCACCCTCACGACGAAGAAGCCCGTGCCTCCGTCCACGCCGCCGACCAAGCCCACCGGCTCACCGAGCGCCCCCGCTCCGGGCACGGGACCGGATCTGAAGAAGGGCGTCGCCTACCTCACCAAGGCGGCCAACCTCAAGCAGGGCCAGTACTACACCGCCGGTGGCGGCTCGGCCCGGGCGGACTTCGGACTCACCATCGACGGCGCCTACGCTCTCGCCGCCACCGGCCTGAACAACGCCAAGCTGCGCGGCATCGTCGACTTCCTCGACCATCGCGGCAAGGACGGCGAGGGCCGCACGGTCGACGACTGGACCGGCATCGGCACGCCGTACGCGGCGGGCGGCTCCATCGGCAAGACCGCGCTGCTCGCCGAGGCCGTCCACCGCGACCCCCGCCACTTCGCGGGGCACGACCTCATCGCCGCGCTCGCGAAGGCCGTCTGCACCAAGCCGAGCACGGCCCCCGACCGTTCCTGCGCCGCCAAGGGCGCCTACCGGTACGCACCTTCCGTCTTCGCCCAGTCCCTGGCCGTGATGGCGCAGCTGCGAGCGGGTGAGAAGGCGGCGGCCAAGCAGTCGATCGCCTACCTGGAGAGCCTCCAGCAGCCCAGCGGCGCCTGGCCGAGCCTGATCCCGTCCACGCAGGACTCCGACGTGGACTCCACCGCCATCGCCGCCATGACGCTCGACCTGGCGGGCGGCACCAAGGCCGACAAGGCCGTCGACAAGGCGCTGGCCTGGATCGCGTCCGAGCAGCTGAGCGACGGCGGCTTCCCGGGCGCCGCGGGCGACTCGGTGAACTCCGCCGCCCTCGCCGTGCAGGCGCTGTCCCTGGACGCCGGCAAGTACGCGGCGAAGATCACCAAGGCGCGTAAGTTCCTCGCCTCCCAGCAGAACGCCGACGGTGGCTTCAACGTCGCGAAGGGAGGTCAGCGCGGCTCCGACCTGCGCGCGTCCACCCAGGCCGTCGGCGGCGCCACCGGCATCTCCTTCGGCAAGCTGGAGCGCAGCCTGACCGGCACGGCCCCGCAGCCCACGCCGAGCCCCAGCAGCAGTGCTCCGGACATCGTGACCACGGGTCAGTCCGGCGGCGGCGACGGCGGGGCGACCACGGACGGAGGTGGCGGGGGCGGAGTCCTCGCTTCCACCGGTGCCCAGGCCGGCGCCCTCGCCGCGATCGCCGTCGTGCTGGTGCTCGCCGGCTGGCGCACGGTGATCGTCGCCCGCCGTCGCACGCCCACAGGGAGCGGACGATGAAAGGCGCCCGTCTCCTGCGCATGCTCGCCGCGCTCGGCCTGACGAGCGCGGCGGTCGCGGCGACCGGCACCCCGGCCTCCGCCGACCCGCAGCCCATGGGCCGCTGCACCACCACCTCCGGCGTCGTCCTCGCCGTCGACTTCAGTCACTGGGGCGGCCCGATCCTGCGTTCCTGCGGCACGACACCGACGACAGGCTACGAGCTGCTCAACCAGGGCGGCTGGAGGACCACCGGCACCGGTCACGACGGCCCGGCGTTCATCTGCCGCATCGGCTACAGCGGCTACAAGAGCGGCAGGCAGTACCCGACGCCCACCCAGGACGACTGCGTGCTCACCCCGCCGGCCTCCGCCTACTGGTCGTACTGGCACGCCGACCCGGGAGCCCGGGACTGGAGCTACAGCCAGCTGGGCGCGATGCTGTACAAGCCCAGACCCGGCAGCGTCGACCTGTGGATCTTCGGCGGCACCAACATCCAGGGCACCGAAGGCCGCCCGAAGATCACCCCGGACCAGCTGCGCGCTCACAACACCAAGCCACAGGGCGACGCGGGAAAGCCCCAGTCCACCCACAAGGCGCCGTCGCTGCCGCCGGACGTGGACACCGGCCCGGCTCCCGAGCGGCAGCCGAAGGCACCTTCCCCGGTGCCGTCACACAAATCGAAGAAGCCGAAGCCCAGCAAGTCCCCGAGCCCGACACCGTCGCCCACGGCCACCCCCACCAGCCCGTCGCCCACCGCGTCGAGCACCGGCGCGGGCACCCGGGTGATCGACGCCGAGCCCGCCGCCGATGCCAAGCACGACTCCGGCTCGCTCGTACCCGTCGCCACCGGCGCCGGCCTCGTGGTCCTGATCGGCGGCGCCGCCGGGTACGTGGCGTACCGGCGTCGACGTACCGAGTGACGCCGGTGGCCCGTACGACCATGGAGGCGTCGCCGGTCGCCGCGGTGCCCGACGGCGGCGGCCGGCGCCTCCCCCGCACGCTGCATCCCGTGGCCTGGTGGGTGTGGGCCCTCGCCCTGGCCACCGCCGTCAGCCGTACCGACAACCCGCTGCTGCTGTTCCTGGTACTTGCCGTCCTCGGCTACGTCGTCACGGCCCGGCGCACCGAAGCACCGTGGGCGCGAGGCTTCAAGTACTACCTCTACCTCGCCCTGACGGTCGTGACGATCCGCGTCGTCTTCCGCGCCGTCTTCGCCACCGGCATCACGCCGCATGACCACTTCCTCTTCTCCCTGCCGCACATCCCCACCCCCGACTGGTACGCGGGCATCAAGATCGGCGGTCCGGTGTCGCTGGAGGCACTGCTGTCCTCGGCCACCGACGGGCTGAGGCTGGCCTGCATGATGTGCTGCATCGGCGCCGCCAACACCCTCGCCAACCCCAAGCGTGCCCTGCGAGTGCTGCCCGGAGCCCTGTACGAACTCGGAGTGGCGGTCACCGTCGCGATCAGTGTGGCGCCGCAACTCGTGCAGAGCGTGCAACGCGTGGCCCGCGCGAAGAAGCTGCGGGCGGCACGCACGCGAGGAATGAAGGCGTTGCGCGGCATCGTGGTGCCCGTCTTGGAGGATGCCCTCGAACGCTCCCTGCGGCTGGCCGCCGCCATGGACTCGCGCGGATACGGCCGGGCGGGCACTGCCACCCGCCGCTCCCGCCGCATCACCGGTGCACTGATGCTGCTGGGCATGTGCGGCCTGTGCGCGGGGGCGTACGGGCTCCTCGACGCCACCGCGCCGGCACTCCTCGGGCTGCCAGCGATGGCCGCCGGAGCCGTCCTGTGCGTCGCGGGCCTGCGACTCGGCGGCCGGCGGGTCACCCGCACCGTCTACCGCCCCGACCCCTGGAGCCTGCCCGAGTGGGCCGTCGCCGGCAGCGGGGTGCTGTCCGTCGTCCTGCTCTTCAGCAACCTCGGCTACGACCCGGCCCAGCTCAACCCCACCTACTACCCGCTGACCTGGCCGAGCCTTCCCCTGGTCCCGACCGCCGCGATCCTCCTCGCCGGAACGGCCGGTTTCCTCGCCCCTCCGCCCAGCCCCGCCCAGAGAGCCGGAACACCGTGATCACCTTCGACCAGGTCACCGTCCAGTATGAGGACGCGGCCGAGCCCGCCCTGCGCGATGTCGACCTCACGGTGGAGGAGGGCGAACTCTGCCTCGTCGTCGGGCACACGGGTGTCGGCAAGTCCACGCTCCTCGGGGCCGTCAACGGACTGGTGCCGCACTTCACCGGCGGCACGCTGTTCGGCCGCGTCACCGTGGACGGCCGCGACACCGCCGCCAACCCCCCGCGTGAACTCGCCGACGTCGTCGGCGTGGTCGGCCAGGACCCGATCGACGGCTTCGTCACCGACACGGTCGAGGAGGAACTGGCCTATGCCATGGAGCAGTTGGCCGTGCCTGCCGCCACAATGCGCAAGCGTGTGGAGGAGACCCTGGACCTGCTCGGCCTCGCCGATCTGCGTCACCGTGCCCTGCACGAGCTGTCCGGCGGTCAGCAGCAGCGGGTCGCCATCGGCTCGGTCCTGACCGCCCACCCGCGCGTCCTGGTCCTGGACGAGCCCACCTCCGCCCTCGACCCGACCGCGGCCGAGGAGGTCCTCGCCGCCGTGACCCGGCTCGTCCACGACCTCGGCGTCACCGTCCTGATGGCCGAACACCGCCTCGAACGCGTCGTCCAGTACGCAGACCGGGTCATCCACCTGCCCGGCGACGGCCACGCCCGGATCGGCACACCCGCCGAGATCCTGCAGACGTCCTCCATCGCACCACCGATAGTGGAACTCGGCCGCACCGCCAAGTGGTCACCGCTGCCGCTGTCCGTACGGGACGCCCGCCGCGCCGCCGCACCACTGCGGGCCACGCTGGCGGACCGCCCGCCCGTACCCGTGCGGGCGTCGCCGCCACAGGGCGAACGAGTGCGGCTGCTGACCGCGCGCGGCATCACGGTCACCTACCGGGGCGTCGCCGCCGTGCGCGAAGTGGACCTCGACCTGCACGCGGGCGACGTCACGGCACTGATGGGCCGCAACGGCTCCGGCAAATCCTCCCTCCTGTGGGCCCTGCAGGGCTCCGGACCGCGCAGGGCGGGAAGCGTGCGGGTGACCGGCAGCACCGGCGGGACCGACCCCCACTCGATGCCGCCCACTCAGGCCCGTCAGCTCGTCGGGCTGGTCCCGCAGACCCCGGCCGACCTGCTCTACCTGGAGAGTGTCAAACAGGAACTCGACCAGGCCGACGCCGAGTCGGGCACCGAGTTGCAGGCGCGCGCACTCCTGGACCGGCTCGCGCCCGGTATCGACGACGCCGCCCATCCACGAGACCTCTCCGAGGGGCAGAAGCTCGCGCTGGTCCTCGCCATCCAGCTGTCGGCCGCGCCGCGGGTCGTCCTGCTGGACGAACCGACCCGGGGGCTGGACTACCGGGCCAAGACGGCACTGATCGGCATCGTGGACGCCCTCGCGGCGGAGGGTCGGACGGTCGTCATCTCCACGCACGACGTCGAATTCGTCGCCCGGGCCGCCGACCGCGTCGTGGTCATGGCCGAGGGCGATGTCGTCGCCGACGGTCCGACCACGGAGGTCATCGTCTCCTCACCGACCTTCGCCCCGCAGACGGCGAAGATCCTCTCCCCGCTGCCGTACCTGACGGTCCACCAGGTGGCAAAGGCACTCACCGTGGACCGCGACGAGGAAGCACGTCCATGAGCACGCGTATCGGCACCGCCATCCACTTGACGCCGCGCGCCGGTGTGATCATGGGGCTGGCCGCCTTCCTCGGGCTCGTCGCCTTCTTCTGGCCGTTCGTGGTCGCGCCGCGCAAGTTCGGCTCCAACTACGCGCCCCCGCTGATCTTCGGTGTCCTGCTGGTCCTCGTCCTGTGCGTAGTGCTCTCGGAGATCGCCGAGGGCGGCATCGACTCCAAGGCACTCGCCATGCTCGGTGTGCTCTCCGCCGTCAACGCGGCCCTGCGCCCGCTCGGCGCCGGAACGGCCGGCATCGAGACCGTCTTCTTCGTCCTGGTCCTGGCCGGACGGGTCTACGGCCCCGGCTTCGGGTTCGTGCTCGGCTGCACCTCGCTGTTCGCCTCAGCGCTGATCACCGGGGGAGTGGGGCCATGGATGCCGTACCAGATGTTCGGCTGCGCCTTCGTGGGGATGCTCGCCGGATTCCTCCCGCGAGCGAGCGGCCGGCGTGAGGTGCTGATCCTGGCCGTCTACGGCTCGCTGTCCGGCTACCTCTTCGGCTTCCTACTCAACCTCTCCTTCTGGCCCTTCTCCCTGGACCCCAACAGTTCGATCGCCTACCTGCCGGGCCTGCCCTTCACGGACCAGTGGCACCGCTATGTCGCCTTCGACCTGGCCACCTCGCTGGGCTGGGACACCGGGCGGGCTGTCACGAACTTCGTGTGCGTGCTGCTGGCCGGGCCCGCCGTGCTGACCACCTTCCGGCGCGCCGCCCGCAAGGCCCGCTTCAGTGCGCCCGTGCGCTTCGCGGCCTCCCGAAAGGCCGAATCCGAGCAGCTCTGACCTGGAGCGCCGCGAGAACGCGGTCGACGGGGGTGGATTTACTAGGACGTCCAACTATATATTCGAGGGGTAGGCCCGCGGTGCAGGGAAGCCGGTGTGATTCCGGCACGGTCCCGCCACTGTGACCGGGGAGCACGCCGTCGAGCAGGACGCCACTGACGAGCTGGATGTCGGGAAGGCGGACGGCGCGCGCTGATCCGGGAGTCAGGATACCGGCCGTGGGATGTTCCGTGTTGTCCACGAGGATGGAGCTGACACGCATGGCACCGGTGCGTATTCACGATCCCGGCGGACTTGGCCGCCGGCGTCACTCACGCCGCATTCCTGTCGTCACCGCCTGACGGTTCACCCGCCATACGCGTACTCGCGCTGCCCCCGCACACCTGTGCACGCCACCGTGTCCACGTGTGCCGGTTCGGCGCGCCATCCCGGATCACCCTCACCTGACGAGAGCAGGCCCCATGATCCGTCCGAACGACCCCATCGACGTACGTGAGTTGACCCACTTCATCGGTGGCAAGCACACCCCGGGAACCTCGGGGTCCTACGGCGACGTGTACGACCCCAACACCGGCCAGGTCCAGGCCCGCGTGCCCCTGGCGAACCGGGCCGAGACCGAGGCGGCGATCGCCGTCGCCGCCGACGCGCAGCACGAGTGGGGCGCCTGGAACCCGCAGCGCCGCGCCCGCGTCCTGCTGCGCTTCCTGTACCTCGTCGAGCAGCAGAAGGACGCGCTCGCCCGACTGCTGTCGTCCGAGCACGGAAAGACCATCGCCGACGCCCACGGTGACATCCAACGCGGGCTGGAGGTTGTGGAGTTCGCCGCCGGCATCCCGCACCTGCTCAAGGGTGAGTTCACCGACAACGCGGGCACCGGCATCGACGTCCACTCCCTGCGCGCCCCGCTCGGAGTCGTCGCCGGGATCACTCCGTTCAACTTCCCGGCGATGATTCCCCTCTGGAAGGCCGCGCCCGCGCTGGCCTGCGGCAACGCCTTCATTCTCAAGCCTTCCGAGCGCGCCCCCTCCGTTCCGCTCCGGCTGGCGGAACTGTTCCTGGAGGCTGGTCTGCCCGCCGGCGTCCTCAACGTCGTCAACGGCGCGAGGGAATCGGTCGACACCCTCCTCGAAGACCCCCGCGTCGCCGCCCTCGGCTTCGTCGGTTCCACACCGATCGCCGCGCACGTCTACGCCACCGCCGCGGCCCACGGCAAACGTGCTCAGTGCTTCGGCGGCGCCAAGAACCACATGATCGTGATGCCGGACGCCGACCTCGACCAGGCCGTCGACGCTCTGATTGGCGCCGGGTACGGCTCGGCGGGTGAGCGCTGCATGGCCATCTCCGTGGCCGTGCCCGTGGGCGAGGACACCGCCGACGCACTGGTCGCCCGGCTGAAGGAGCGCATCGGCGCGCTGCGGATCAGCCGCAGCGACGACCCCGAGGCCGACTTCGGGCCGCTGGTCGGCAGGGACGCCGTCGAGAGGGTCCGCGACTACGTCGACCTCGGTGTCCAGGAGGGCGCCGAACTCGTCATGGACGGCCGGGACTTCGTGCTCCCCGGCCACGAGAACGGATTCTTCGCCGGGGCGTCGCTGTTCGACCGGGTCACCCCCGCCATGCGCATCTACCAGGAGGAGATCTTCGGTCCCGTCCTGTCGGTCGTGCGCGCCGCCGACTACGAGGAGGCCCTGCGCCTGCCCAGCGAGCACATCTACGGCAACGGCGTCGCGATCTTCACCCGTGACGGAGACACCGCCCGTGACTTCACCCGGCGCGTGAACACCGGCATGGTCGGCGTCAACGTGCCCATCCCGGTACCGGTCGCCTACCACACCTTCGGCGGCTGGAAGCGCTCCGGTTTCGGCGACCTGAACCAGCACGGCCCGGACGCGATCCGCTTCTACACCCGCGCCAAGACCGTCACCTCCCGCTGGCCGGCCGGGCTGCGCGAGGGCGCGAGCTTCACGATCCCCACGATGGGCTGAGTGCCGTATGACCACCACCCTGCTCACCGAGGACCAGCACGCCCTCGTCGAGACCACCCTCGACTTCGCCCAGGACCACCTGGCACCGCACGCCCTGGACTGGGACCGCGACAAGCACTTCCCCGTCGACGTACTGCGCAAGGCGGCCGGCCTCGGCCTCGGCGGCGTCTACGTCCGCGAGGAGTCCGGCGGCTCCGGCCTCACCCGCGCAGACGGCGTGCTCGTCTTCGAATCCCTGGCCTCCGGCTGCCCGTCCATCGCCGGCTACCTCTCCATCCACAACATGGTCGCCTGGATGATCGACCGCTACGGCGACGCCGCCCAGCGCGACCGGTGGCTGCCTCGCCTGTGCGCCATGGACGACCTCGCCAGCTACTGCCTGACCGAACCGGGTGCCGGCTCCGACGCCGCGGCCCTCACCACGAGGGCCGTCCGCCACGGCGACGACTACGTCCTGACCGGCGTCAAGCAGTTCATCTCCGGGGCGGGCGCCTCCCAGGTGTATGTCGTGATGGCGCGCACCGGCGGCACCGGCCCTGACGGGGTCTCAGCATTCCTCGTCGACAAGGACGACCCCAGGCTCACCTTCGGCCCGAACGAACGGAAGATGGGCTGGAACGCCCAGCCCACCCGCCAGGTCGTCCTGGACAGCGTACGGCTGCCCGCCGACCGGCTCCTCGGCCGCGAGGGCGAGGGCTTCCGCATCGCCATGAACGGCCTGAACGGCGGCCGCCTCGGCATCGCCGCCTGCTCGCTCGGCGGCGCCCGCAGCGCGCTCGACCGCAGCGTCGCGCACCTCGCCGACCGGGAGGCGTTCGGCGCACGGCTCCTCGACGCGCAGGCCCTGCGCTTCCGCCTCGCCGACATGGCGACCGAACTGGCCGCCGCCCGTGCCCTGGTCCAGCAGGCCGCGGGGGCCCTCGACCGGGGCGACCCGCAGGCACCGTACCTGTGCGCCATGGCGAAGCGGTTCGCCACCGACACCGGGTACTCGGTCGCCGACCGCGCGCTCCAGCTGCACGGGGGCTACGGCTACCTCAGCGAATACGGCATCGAGAAGATCGTCCGAGACCTGCGCGTCCACCAGATCCTGGAAGGAACCAACGAGATCATGCGCGTCATCGTGGCCCGCGGCCTGACGGAGGCGTGCGGATGACCGCCACCGACGAACCCGTCCTGTTCCGCACCACCGGCCGGGCCGCCCACATCACCCTCAACCGGCCCAAGGCCCTCAACGCCCTCAACCACGAGATGGTCCGCCGCATCGACGACGCGCTCAGCAGCTGGGAGCGCGACCCGGCCGTGGAGAGCGTGATCATCACCGGTGCCGGGGAGCGCGGCCTGTGCGCGGGCGGCGACATCCGCAGCATCCACGACGACGTCCGCGACGGTGATGGCTCCGCGTCGGCCGCGTTCTGGCGCGACGAGTACCGCCTCAACGCCCTGATCGCCCGCTACCCCAAGCCTTACGTGGCCGTCATGGACGGCATCGTCATGGGCGGCGGCGTGGGCGTCTCCGCGCACGGCAGCGTCCGGATCGTCACCGAACGATCGCGGATCGCGATGCCCGAGACCGGCATCGGCTTCGTCCCGGACGTCGGCGGCACCTACCTGCTGGCCCTCACCCCGGGCGAACTGGGCACGCACCTGGCCCTGACCGGCGCACAGATCGGTGCGAGTGACGCCCTGCTCTGCGGGCTCGCCGACCACTTCGTGCCGGCTGCGGCACTCCGGGGTTTCATCGACGACCTCGCCGAGATGCCTGTGCGGGACGCTCTCGCCCGCCATGTACAGCCGCCTCCCCAGGGCGAGTTGGCCGGCCGGCGGGAGTGGATCGACTCCTGCTATGGCACTGACACGGTCGAAGAAGTCGTCGACCGGTTGCTCGCCGACGGCGGCCGCGACGCGAAGGAAGCCGCCGAAACCCTGCTCGCCAAGTCGCCCACCGCCCTCAAGGTCACCCTCGCCGCGTTGTCCAGGGCCCGGCGCCTCGGCCAGCTGGAGCGGGTCCTCGACCAGGAGTACCGCGTCTCCTGCGCCGCTCTCCGGCATCCGGACCTGGTGGAGGGCATCCGCGCCCAGGTCATCGACAAGGACCGTGACCCACACTGGTCGCCGGCCACCTTGGTCGAGGTGACCGACGCCGACGTCGAACGCTTCTTCGCTCCGCTCGGGGAGCGCGAACTCGGACTCGCCGGGCCCGATGTGACCACGGAGGTGGCCTGGTGAGCCGTACCGTCGCATTCATCGGCCTCGGGCACATGGGCGCCCCGATGGCCGCCAACCTGGTCAAGGCGGGGCACCGTGTGCGCGGCCATGATCTCGTGCCCGAGGCCGTAAACGGTGCGGCGCGTGCGGGCGTGGAACCCGCCGAGTCGTCGGCGGACGCGGTTGCCGATGCCGACGTGGTCATCACCATGCTTACCGCGGGCCGCCATGTCCTGGATCTCTACGACACCGTGCTGCCGACCGCCCGGCCCGGCACCCTGTTCGTCGACTGCTCCACCATCGACGTCGCCGACGCCCGCACCGCCCACGAACGCGCACTCGCCGCTGGAATGCGGGCCCTGGACGCCCCGGTCTCCGGCGGAGTGGTGGGAGCCGAAGCGGCCACGCTCACCTTCATGGCCGGTGGCGGAGGGACCGAATTCGCCGAGGCACTTCCGCTGCTGGAGGCCATGGGCAAGAATGCCGTCCACTGCGGCGGTGCGGGTGCCGGGCAGGCCGCCAAGATCTGCAACAACATGATTCTCGGCGTCTCCATGATCGCTGTCAGCGAGGCGTTCGTCCTCGGCGAGAGCCTCGGCCTGTCCCACCAGGCCCTGTACGACGTGGCCTCGACGGCATCCGGCCAGTGCTGGGCCCTCAGCGTCAACTGCCCCGTCCCCGGGCCCGTCCCAGCCAGCCCGGCCAACCGGGACTACCGTCCCGGGTTCGCCGCCTCTCTGATGGCCAAGGACCTTGGGCTCGCGGCCAACGCAGTCAAAGCGGGCGGAGTGCACGCGGAACTCGGCCTGCGAGCAGCCGAGTTGTACGAATCCTATGCCGAGCGAGCCGGTGTCACGGAGGACTTCTCCGGCATCGTACGCACCATCAGGGACCAGAGCGGAGCTGAGGCATGACCACGGAACCGGCCCACGAGTACGAGACGATCCTCGTCGAGCGCAAGGGCCGTACCGCCCTGCTCACCCTCAACCGGCCCAAGGCCCTCAACGCCCTCAACCTCAAGGTCATGAACGAGGTCGTCGCGGCGACCGAGGCCCTCGACCGGGACCCGGGCTGCGGCTGCATCGTGATCACCGGGTCGGCGAAGGCGTTCGCCGCCGGCGCCGACATCAAGGAGATGCAGCCACAGGGATACATGGACATGTACCTGGCTGACTGGTTCGCCGCCTGGGACCGGCTCGGACAGCTCCGCACGCCGACAGTGGCGGCGGTCGCCGGATACGCCCTGGGCGGCGGCTGCGAGCTCGCCATGCTCTGCGACATCCTGCTCGCCGCCGACACGGCCGTCTTCGGCCAGCCCGAGATCAAGCTCGGGGTGATCCCCGGCATCGGCGGCTCCCAGCGCCTGACCCGCGCGGTCGGCAAGGCCAAGGCCATGGAACTGTGCCTGACCGGGCGCATCATGGACGCGACCGAAGCCGAGCGAGCCGGGCTGGTCTCCAGGGTGGTCCCCGCTGACGACCTGCTCGGCGAAGCCCTGGCCGTCGCCGAGACCGTCGCCGGTAGGTCGCTGCCTGTCGCGATGATGGCGAAGGAAGCGGTCGGGCGGGCCTTCGAGACCACGCTCACGGAAGGCGTCCGTTTCGAACGGCGTCTGTTCCACGCGGTGTTCGCGACCGCCGACCAGAAGGAGGGCATGGCCGCCTTCGTAGACAAGAGACCGCCGGAGTTCCGCCACCGCTGAACCGCCCGGCACCCGGCCGTCCGCCCGGCTTGAGAGGAAGATCATGCCGGGGCGGACGGGCGCGGTCTTGGCCAGGCTCGTGACTCGCGATACGGTCGGTCCGATATCGACGACGGCGAGACGGAAGCCGGTGGGACTCCGGCACGGTCGCGCCACTGTATGCGAACTATCCTTATGACGGGCGGTTCGTGAGTCAGACCCGTGGCCGTCGTCATGTGCACCACCGAGATGGGACGCGAACTCCCAGAGGAGGTTCCGCCATGGCGCAGACCGCCGCGCAGCCGACAGCCACCACTCCCGCCATCCCCGCGAAGCTGCCGCTGAAGGCGATAGCTCCCTGGGCGGTCTTCTTCGGCATCCTGATGCTGGTCCTGCTCTACTTCGTCGGCGCCGAGCAGGGCGCCACCTCGGTGTTCAACGGCACCGACGTCCACGAGTGGGTGCACGACGCCCGCCACCTGCTCGGCTTCCCCTGCCACTGACGCGAGCGGACAGCACACACCCATGAACTCCGCAACGGTCAGAAACCTCCTCGTGCGGGGCATGCTCGCCGGCCTCGTGGCCGGCGTGCTCGCCCTCGTCGTCGCCTACCTTCTCGGGGAGCCGAGCGTCGACAAGGCGATCGCCTTCGAGGACGCCCACTCTCACGAGCACGAGATGGAAGTCGTCTCCCGCTCCCTGCAGTCCACCGCCGGCCTCGCCACGGGCGTCCTCGTCTACGGGGTCGCCTTCGGCGGCATCGCCGCGCTCGCGTACTGCTTCGCACTCGGCCGCGTCGGCCGCTTCAGCCCGCGGGCGACCGCGCTGCTGCTGTCCGGCTGCGCGCTCCTCGCCGTGTATGTCGTGCCGTTCCTGAAGTACCCGGCCAACCCGCCGTCGGTGGGTGATCCGGACACCATCAGCAAGCGCACCACGCTGTACTTCCTGATGATGTTGCTCAGCGTGCTCCTGGCGATCGCCGCCACCATCCTGGGCAAGCGCCTCGCGCCCTCGTTGGGCACTTGGTGGGCGACGGTGGCCGCCGTGGCCGCGTTCGCCGTCGTGATCGGCCTGGCCTACGAGTTCCTGCCGGTCATCAACGAGGTGCCCAAGGACTTCCCGGCCGCCCTGCTGTGGCGGTTCCGGCTGTCCGCGCTGGCCATCCAGGCCACTCTATGGGCCGGATTCGGCCTGCTCTTCGGCGAACTGGCGGAACGCCTGTTGAATCCCAAGCCGGCGACGGCCGCGAGCGGCCGTGCCGTTCCGGTCGCGCGCTGACTCTTTCCGGACAACAGAGGGCCCTTCGGAACCATCCGGGGGCCCTCTGGCGTTCCCAGGACACCTAAAGCGCACGGACACGGCAACGGCACGGCAGGCATCCCGACCGGACGCACCCACTCAGCCGAAGAGCGGAGGCACCGAGTGGCCAGAACCCCCCGACCGCGCCACATCACCCTCGGGGGCCGCGAGGCGGTCGCCCTCACCCTGGAGGAGTACGACCAACTGATCGCCAGCCGCCGACAGATCGGCGGCCAGAGCGCTCGGGTACGGGTCCTCGCACAGCAGGCCAAACGCAGCGAACGGCTGCTTCACGACCTGGAGGCCCTGCTGGCGGCACGGGGAGAAGGCTGCGAGCAGCGGACCCGCACGTCGTCGACGACGTGCCTCGAAGGGCAAGCCGGTCAGAAGGACGCCGACGGTTCCTGCCTGCGTTGCGAGGTCGCGGAGCTGTTGCTCCGTCACCGGGATGCGGCGCCCTGAACGGCCGGTGACTGTGACTGGGCTGTCAATCGACATCCGGCACCGTCAGAGGGCGCCCCAGACGCAGATTCCAGCGCCCGGCCCGGCCACTCAGCTCGGTCACCGTCAGGGGTGGCACATCAAGGCGCCAGAAGGCGGCGGCGGGCATACCCAACGCTTCCGTGATCGCCGCCCGCACCACTTCCGGCTCGACCACGGCGAGCGTGCGGCCCTCGAGAGCCCGCGCTTCCTCCAGCCACCGCGCGACTTTCGCGCACAGGGCCTGCACCGACTCACCCCCGTGCGGTGCGCTGTTCGGGTCGCTGAGCCAGCGGGCCACGGTTTCCGGCTCGGCGGCGGCCACCGCGTCCAGCGTGCGGCCTCGCCACCGACCCACATCCAGCCCACTCAGCTCTGGCGACTCCGATCCGCCCAGGCCGAGCGCGGCCGCCGTCTGCCGGCAGCGCACACTCGGGGATGTGACCACACGCGCGGGCGCGAGCAGCGACCCGGCTGCCGCACGGGCACGGGCCGCTCCGATGTCGTCGATCGAGTCTCCGTCGTAGAACCGTGCCTGCCGCAGCGACGGGCTCGTGGCGGGCGAGACGAAGGCGACGCGGCTGGTCACGTGGCTCCTCCTGCGTTCGGTGTCATGGGGCGGGCGCGGGTCTCCACCGCGTACGGTACGTAGGTGCGCCTGTCCGGATCGATGGCCAGGCGCCCGCCGGTTGTCGGGCGAGCCCGCTGGGCGCAGTCGGGGCCGGGGCGCCCGTGGTGCCCCGGCCCCTCTGGTCGTGCGGGTTAGGACCCGGACAGCTCGCCGCGGACGGTGCGGGCGGCTGCGACCAGGTTCTCCAGCGAGGCGCGGGTCTCCGCCCAGCCGCGGGTCTTCAGGCCGCAGTCGGGGTTGACCCAGAGCCGTTCGGCGGGGATGGCCCTGAGGCCGGCGCGGAGCAGTTCGGCGGCCTCCTCGGCGCTGGGGACACGCGGGGAGTGAATGTCGTACACGCCGGGTCCGGCCTCGCGCGGGTAGCCGTGGACGGCGAGTTCGCGGGCGACCTGCATGTGCGAGCGGGCGGCTTCCAAGCTGATGACGTCGGCGTCGAGGTCGTCGATGGCCTGGACGATGTCGCCGAACTCGGCGTAGCACATGTGGGTGTGGATCTGGGTGTCCGGCCGCACGCCACTGGTGCTCAGCCGGAACGCCTCGGTCGCCCAGGCCAGGTAGGCCGGGCGGTCGGCGGCGTGCAGCGGCAGCGTCTCGCGCAGGGCCGGTTCGTCCACCTGGATGACGGACGTCCCCGCCGCCTCCAGGTCGTTCACCTCGTCGCGCAGGGCGAGGGCGACCTGCCGGGCCGTCTCGCCGAGGGGCTGGTCGTCGCGGACGAAGGACCAGGCAAGCATGGTGACCGGGCCCGTGAGCATGCCCTTGACCGGCCGGGAGGTGAGGGACTGGGCGTACGTCGTCCAGGGCACGGTCATCGGCTCGGGGCGGGAGATGTCACCGGCGAGGATCGGCGGGCGGACGTACCGGGTGCCGTAGGACTGGACCCAGCCGTGCTGCGTCGCCAGGTAGCCGGTGAGCTGCTCGGCGAAGTACTGCACCATGTCGTTGCGCTCGGGCTCGCCGTGCACCAGGACGTCGATGCCGGTCTTCTCCTGGAAGGAGATGACCTCCTGGATCTCGGCCTTGATGCGCTCCTCGTACCCGGCGGCGTCGATCCGGCCGGCGCGCAGGTCGGCGCGTGCGGTGCGCAGTTCGCCGGTCTGCGGGAAGGAGCCGATGGTAGTGGTCGGCAGCAGCGGCAGGCCGAGGTGCGCGCGCTGGGCGGCGGCCCGTTCGGCGTAGGGCTGGGACCGGCGGGCGTCGGCCTCGGTGACGGCGGCGGCGCGGGATCGCACGGCCGGGTCGTGGGTGATGGGGGAGCCGGCGCGGGAGGCCAGGTCGGCGCGGTTGGCGGCGAGTTCGGCGGCGATCGTGTCCGTGCCCTGGGCGAGGCCCTTGGCGAGAGTGACGACCTCGGCCGTCTTCTGCCTGGCGAAGGCGAGCCAGCGCAGGATCTGGGGCTCGATGTCGCGCTCGGCGGACGCGTCCAGGGGCACGTGGACGAGGGAGCAGGAGGCGGCCACGTCGACCCGGTCGGCCAGCCCGAGCAGGGTGCCGAGTGTGGACAGGGACTTCTCCAGGTCGTTGACCCAGACGTTGCGGCCGTTGACGACGCCGGCGACCAGGCGCTTGCCGGGCAGCCCGCCGACGGCGGCCAGAGCCTCCAGGTTTCCGGCCGCGGACTCGGTGAAGTCGATGGTGAGTCCCTCGACCGGCGCCTTGGCCAGCACCGGCAGGGCGTCACCGAGCCGGTCGAAGTACGAGGCGACTAGCAGCTTGGGTCGATCGGTGAGGGCGCCGAGGTCGCGGTAGGCCCGGGCGACGGCGTTCAGCTCGGCCGGGGTGCGGTCCTGGACCAGGGCCGGCTCGTCCAGCTGGACCCACTCCGCGCCCGCCGCGCGCAAGTCGGCCAGGATCTCCGCGTACACCGGCAGCAGCCGGTCCAGGAGGGTGAGCGGTTCGAAGTCCGCCGCCACGCCGGGCGCGGGCTTGGCGAGCAGCAGGTAAGTGACGGGGCCGACCAGGACGGGACGGGCAGTCAGGCCGAGGGCGAGGGCTTCCTTCAGTTCCGTGACCTGCTTGCCGGTGTCGGCGCTGAAGACGGTGCCTGGGCCCAGCTCGGGGACCAGATAGTGGTAGTTGGTGTCGAACCACTTGGTCATCTCCAGGGGCGCGATGTCCTGGGTGCCGCGGGCCATGGCGAAGTAACCGTCCAGGGCGTCGGCCTCGACGGCGGCACGGTGGCGGTCGGGGATCGCACCGAGCGCGACGGTGGTGTCGAGGACGTGGTCGTAGTACGAGAAGTCCCCCGTCGGTACCTCGTGAATGCCGGCGTCGGCGAGCTGCCGCCAATTCGTGCGACGCAGCTCGGCGGCGGTGGCACGGAGGGCGTCGGCGGTGACGCGGCCCTTCCAGTAGCCCTCGATCGCTTTCTTCAGTTCCCGGTTCTGTCCCTGGCGGGGGTAGCCGTACACGGTGGCCCGTGCTGCCGAGGCTGCGGACTTCGCTGTCACGGAGATCTCCTTCGCGAGATGAATCCCTGAGATCCCGGCGACGGGACAAGAGCGCGAAGGGGTGACGAACCGGACGGCCACGACCCCGCGCGGCAAAAGCACGGTCGTTCCGTCTGGTGTGTACTCCCCCAGACTTCGTCCGGGGGTGCCCCCAACCCGCCCTCGGGGTCACCGGGATGTCCGCGCACGAGTGGTTCGTACGCGGGCAGGTGGCAGGTCTTCGGACTCGCGGGCACGTCTCGTCGTACGAAGTCGTACGAGACACCTAGTGGCCGTCGCTTCCCAGGCCCGGTACCTCGGACCCAGTGCGTATGACGGCGGTCGTTCCCGCTCACCGCTGCGGGGCAGTCCCGGATTCCCACCGGGTTCCCTCTTACGACGCATCCCGCCTGGCGGACGGGGCGAACCAGCTGCACAAGCCACCCTACGGGCTCGTGGCGCCGGAAGGCAGCGCGACGTCCGTCATCCGGACAATGGGACGGGACGTCGAGCCGGGAACGCCACAGGGCGGGAAACGCCGCACATGCGCTTCCCGCCCTTCCCCCGCGACACCGTGCGGGACCCTCGACCCGGCGGCGCGGCGGGCCCCTCGGCCCGTGTCGAACCAGGCCCTCAGTCCTGGTCGTAGGTGTGGAATCCGCGGCCGGTCTTGCGGCCGAGGAGTCCGGCCTCCACCATCCGCTGGAGCAGCGGCGGGGGAGCGTACAGAGGCTCGCGGAACTCGTCGTAGAGCGACTCCGCAATGGAGGCGACGGTGTCGAGGCCGATCAGGTCCGCCAGCTTGAGCGGGCCCATGGGGTGGGCGCAGCCCAGTTCCATGCCGGTGTCGATGCCGGCGGCGGTGGCGAAGCCGGACTCCGCCATGCGGACGGCCGACAGGAGGTACGGGATGAGCAGGGCGTTGACGACGAAGCCCGCCCGGTCCCGGGAGTGGATCACCGTCTTGCCGAGCGTGCCGGTCGCGAAGTCCTCGACGGCGGCGACCGTGTCCGGCGACGTGTGCAGGGAGGTCACGACCTCCACCAGAGGCAGCACGGGGACCGGGTTGAAGAAGTGCAGTCCCACGACCCGGTCCGCGTGGCCGGTCGCCATGCCGAGCCGCATGATCGGGAGGGAGGAGGTGTTGGTCGCCAGGACGGCTGCCGGATCCTCGACGATCTTGTCCAGGGCGGCGAAGATCTCCGTC
Organism: Streptomyces sp. NPDC043952; assembly: GCF_056435325.1. NCBI lineage: Bacteria > Bacillati > Actinomycetota > Actinomycetes > Kitasatosporales > Streptomycetaceae > Streptomyces > Streptomyces sp. NPDC043952. The sequence goes on along the minus strand of NZ_JBWKES010000027.1, from coordinate 60,821 downwards.
TTGGCCTCCGCGTTCTCCACCACCGCCTCGACGACGAGCTGCCGGTCGGCGAGGTCGTCGAGGCTGCCGGTGAAGGCCATCCGGGCGAGCGCGTCCGCCGCGGCGGCCTCCGCCAGCTTCCCGCGCCGTACCGCGCGGTCGAGCGAGCCCGCCACCCGGTCCCGTGTGGCGCGGGCCGCGACCGCATCCACCTCGCACACCACCGTGTCCAGCCCGGCCCGCGCACACACCTCGGCGATGCCCGCTCCCATCTGGCCGCCGCCGACCACTCCGACGCGTCGGATTCCGCCGCTCATGCCCCGGCCCCCGTGCGCTTCACGAGGTGCTGCGTGTACGCCTCGGGCGTGAAGAAAAGTGGCAACTCGCCCGTGAGGGATGCCCGTTCGAAGAGGGCGCGGATCTCGTCCACCGGCGCCCACGGGTACTCGGCGCCCAGCGCCGCAACCTCGTCGTCCAGCAGCCGCAGCACGGTCTCCCGGTCGATCACCCGGTGCCGCAGCCACTGCCAGATCTGCACCCGGGCGATCTCGGCGGTGGCCGCGTCCTCCATGAGGCCGTAGAGAGCGACGGCGCCCTGGCCGCGCAGCCAGGCGGCGAAGTAGCGAAGGGCGACGGCGATGTTGGTGCGCACGCCCTCCGCCGTGGGCGGACCGCTGATCCGGCGGACCGACAGCAGATCGGTGGGGGTGACCTCCACGTCCTCCCGGGTCCGGTCGAGCTGGTGCGGACGGTCGCCGAGGACGGCGTCGAACACCTCGCGGCACACCGGCACCAAGGCGGGGTGGGCCACCCAGGAACCGTCGAAGCCGTCCTCGGCCTCGCGCTCCTTGTCCAGCCGGACCTTGGCGAGCGCAGCCTCGTTCGCCGCCGGGTCCGTCCCCGGCACCTGCGCGGCCATGCCGCCGATGGCGTGGGCGCCACGCCGGTGGCAGGTGCGCACCAGGAGTTCGGTGTAGGCCCGCATGAAGGGGGCGGTCATGGTGGCCTGCGCGCGGTCGGGAAGCAGGAAGTCGGTACGGTGCCCGAAGGTCTTGATGACGCTGAACAGGTAGTCCCAGCGGCCGGCGTTGAGCCCCGCGCTGTGCTCACGCAGTTCGTGGAGGATCTCCTCCATCTCGAACGCGGCGGTGATCGTCTCGATGAGCACCGTGGCGCGGATCGTCCCGCGCGGAATCCCGAGCAGTTCCTGGGCGAGGAGGAAGATGTCGTTCCACAGCCGGGCCTCGTACCGGTTCTCCAGCTTCGGGAGATAGAAGTACGGACCGTACCCGGCGTCGATCTGCCGCTGGGCGCAGTGGAAGAAGTACAGGCCGAAGTCGACTAGAGCGGCCGGCACCGGCCGTCCGTCGCATTCCAGGTGCTCCTCGTCGAGGTGCCAGCCACGCGGCCGGACCATGATCGTGGCGAGCTTGTCCCGGTCGGCGAGCCGGTATTCCTTGCCTTCGCCGGTGGTGAAGTCGATGCGGCGCTCGATGGCGTCGAGCAGGTTGAGCTGGCCGCCGATGACGTTGTCCCAGGTGGGTGCGGTGGCGTCCTCGAAGTCGGCCATCCACACCTTGGCGCCGGAGTTCAGCGCGTTGACGGTCATACGGCGGTCGGGCGGGCCGGTGATCTCGACGCGGCGGTCGGTCAGGCCGGGCGCGGGCGGCGCCACGCGCCAGGTCGCGTTGGCGCGGATGGCGGAGGTGACCATGGGGAAGTCGAGCGGGGAGCCCGACGCCAGCCGCAGCACCTGCCTGCGGCGCTCCTTCATCAGTTCCCGGCGGCGGTCCGCGAAGGCGGCGGTCAGGCGGCCGATGAAGTCCAGGGCGGCGGGCGTGAGGATCTCGTCGTGCCGGTGGCCTTCGGCGGCGAGGACACGGACGTGGTGGGGCGGGGCGATGGTGGACATCGGGTTCTCCTGAGGGAAGGGGAGCGGAAGGGGACGGAGACGGTCGTCCCCCTCCGCTCGGCCTGGAGGGCGGCCGCGGCGGTGCGCCCGGCCCGGCGGCCTAGTGGAACTGCTCCTCCTCGGTGGAGCCGGTCAGGGCGGTGGTGGAGGAGGCGGGGTTGACGGCGGTGGAGACCAGGTCGAAGTAGCCGGTGCCGACCTCGCGCTGGTGCTTGACGGCGGTGAAGCCGTGCGCCTGGGCGGCGAACTCCCGCTCCTGGAGATCGACATAGGCGGTCATGCCGTGCTCGGCGTAGCCGCGCGCCAGGTCGAACATGCCGTGGTTGAGGGAGTGGAAGCCGGCCAGAGTGATGAACTGGAAGCGGTAGCCCATCGCGCCCAGTTCGCGCTGGAACTTGGCGATCTGGTCGTCGTCCAGGGCCGCCTTCCAGTTGAAGGAGGGCGAGCAGTTGTAGGCGAGCATCTGGTCCGGGTACTGGGCGTGGATGGCCTCGGCGAACTCGCGGGCCTGCGCCAGGTCCGGGGTGCCGGTCTCGACCCAGATCAGGTCGGCGTACGGGGCGTAGGCCAGGCCACGGGCGATGACGGGAGCCATGCCGTTGCGGACGCGGTAGAAGCCCTCGGCCGTGCGCTCGCCGGTGACGAACTCGGCGTCGCGCTCGTCGACGTCGGTGGTCAGCAGGTTGGCGGCCAGCGCGTCGGTGCGGGCAATGATGACCGTGGGCACATCGGCGATGTCGGCGGCGAGGCGGGCCGCGTTCAGGGTGCGGATGTGCTGCGAGGTGGGCACCAGGACCTTGCCGCCGAGGTGGCCGCACTTCTTCTCGGAGGCGAGCTGGTCCTCGTAGTGGATGCCGGCCGCACCGGCCGCGATCATCGCCTTGGTCAGTTCGAAGGCGTTGAGCGGCCCGCCGAAACCGGCCTCCGCGTCCGCGACGATCGGCGCCAGCCAGTCCGTGGTGTCCCCGGCGTTCTCGGCGGTGGCGATCTGGTCGGCGCGCAGCAGCGCGTTGTTGATCCGACGCACCACCTGGGGAACGGAGTTGGCCGGGTAGAGGCTCTGGTCGGGGTAGGTGTGGCCGGCTTGGTTGGCGTCGGCGGCGACCTGCCAGCCGGACAGGTAGATGGCCTGCAGGCCGGCCTTGACCTGCTGGACGGCCTGGCCACCGGTCAGCGCGCCGAGCGCGTGGATGTAGTCCTGATCGTGCAGCTGCCGCCACAGCCGCTCGGCGCCGCGCCGGGCCAGGGTGTGTTCTTCGCGAACGCTGCCCGAGAGCCGGACCACGTCCTCGGCGCTGTAGGTGCGCTCGACGCCCTGCCACCGGGGATCGGTGGCCCAGCGCCGCGCGAGTTTCTCGGCCGCCTGCGTCCTTGCTTCTGCCATGGCTGTCACCGTCTCCTTGGTTGTGCGGTCTGCCAATGTCCGGATCTTGCGATCCGCAATGGCACTGTGTGCCGTGCTGAGGTTGCGACCCGCCGCCCCGTTGGGGGCGGAGGTGAGCAACGCTGCCGGTCACGGCCTCGCCGGGGCCGGGATCTCCGACGTCAGGGCGTGAATCGCGTCCCGATTCCGGGCGGGGCCGCCGGGGTCCGGCGGGCCGCACTGAGACTCTGGCATTGGCACTGAGTGCCATCAAGCTTGGACGGATGTCAATTTCTGCGAATCTTCGACCCGTCGTTTGCCAACTTTGCGAAGGGTTTGGAGCGTGCAGGGTCGCGTACGCTGACTGGGATTCGGACCACGGAGGACGGCCGTTGAGCAAGATCTATGCGGGTGCGCGGTTGCGCCGACTGCGCGAGGAACGCGGCATGAACCAGGCCGAGCTGGCGCGGGTTCTCGCCATCTCGCCCAGCTATCTGAACCAGATGGAGCACGACTCCCGCCCGCTCACCGTCCCCGTCCTGCTCCGGCTGACGGAAGCCTTCGGCGTCGACCCCGGCTTCTTTTCCGAGCGCGACGCGAGCCGGCTCGTGGCGGACCTCCGCGAAGCGCTGGCCGGAGAACTGGCCGACGCCCGGATCTCCGCCTCCGACCTCACGGAACTCGCCTCGCGCATGCCCGCCGTCGCCCAGGTCCTGCTCGACCTCGGCCGCCGCAACCACCTGCTCGCCGAACGCCTCACCGACGCCACCGACGGCCGTGGGACCGACGGACGCGGGGCCGATCAGGAGGCACCCCGCTCACCCCACGAGGAGATCCGCGACTTCTTCTACCGCCGCCAGAACTACCTCCACGACACCGACCTGGCCGCCGAGCGGCTGGCCGAGGAGATCGGCATCCGGCCAGGCGACGTCGTACGGGTCCTGACGGCCCGCCTCGCCGACGTCCACGGAGTGCGCCTGACCGTGGAGAACAGTGATCACCTGCACCGATACGACGGGCCCAGCCGCGCCCTGTACCTGTCCAACCGCCTGCGCCCCGGCCAGCGCGCCTTCCGGATGGCGACGCAGCTCGCCCTGCTGGAGTACGCGGACGAACTGGACCGGCAGGCCGCCGACGACTTCCCGGCCGACTCGCCCGCCCACACCCTGGCCCGCATCGGCATAGCCAACTACTTCGCCGCCGCGCTGATTCTGCCGTACACCGCCTTCCACGCCGCAGCCGAGGAGGTCCGTTACGACATCGAGCGCCTCACCGACCGCTACGGCCTCGGCTACGAGACCGTCTGCCACCGGCTGAGCACCCTGCAGCGGTCCGGTCTGCGCGGTGTGCCGTTCTCCTTCGTCCGGGTCGACCGCGCCGGCAACATGTCCAAGCGGCAGTCCGCGACCGGCTTCCACTTCTCCAGGGCCGGCGGCACCTGCCCGTTGTGGAACGTCTACGAGGCGTTCGCGACGCCCGGCCGCATCCACGTCCAGGTCGCCGAAATGCCGGACGGGCAGCGGTTTTTGTGGACGGCCCGAGCGGTCACCCGGCACCGTGGCGGCTGGGGCGAGCCGGGCAAAACGTTCGCCATCGGGCTGGGCTGCGAGATCCGTCACGCCCACCGACTCGTCTACTCCGACGGCCTCGACCTCACCAGCCCCTCCGCCGCTACCCCGATCGGCATGGGCTGCCGGGTCTGCGAACGTCTCGACTGCCCCCAGCGCGCCGCGCCGCCGCTCGGTCATGCACTGCGGATCGACCAGAACGCCAGCACGTTTGTGCCGTATCCGGTACTGGACGCCCGGCCCTGAAGCAGAGTGTCCGCGCCAGGTCGATGGAGACGGCAGCCAACGGGCATTCAGTAGGAGGGGCCGTAGGGGCTCCAGTGCCCGAGGAAGGGTTTCAGGTCGTCGGCCCGTGGGGTGGGAATGTCGGGCAGCCGGGGCGGTGTGTTCAGTGGGTCGAGGCGGTCCACGGTGGCGGCTGCCCAGCTGATCCATGCTTCGGCTTCGGTTCTGGTCTGCCCCGGTGGCATGGCCTCGACTCGTGTGCGCGCCGCGCTCACGTACTCGGTCAGTCGGGTGGCGTGGCGCCATGCCGTTTCCTGTGCTTCAAGGTGCCGGACGCGGTACGCCTCCGCGTACTGGATGCGGGCTTGATCCATGGCGGCTTCCCAGCGGATGCGCTTCTGGCGTGCCGCTTCGGCCTCGTCCTGGCGTCTGCGTTCGGCGGCTTCGCCGCGAAGCGTGACCTCCTGCGCGATCTCGGCGAGTTGCTCTTCGAGAGCGCGGTCGGGAGCGTCGGCCCATTCGCTCGCCCGATGTGGCTGGCCGCCGCTGACGATGAAGCGGAGGCGTTCGGACGGGGTGTAGTCGAAGCGGGGGATTCTGACCCAGGAGTGCTTCTTGGCCTCGGCGAGTTCCTTCTCGGTAGCGACGTGATCGGTCCGGTCCTGTTCCTGGAGGACGAGAAACCCCACTGGCTGGTCCTGTGCGGTGATGGTGAAGTGAGGGTTTGCCCTGCGGCGGCGATGAGACGGGGGCGCATAGCCGGTTTGCCCGGCCGAGCAGGTGTGTCCTTCGACCTCGGCGGCGGTGATCAGTGCCTGGATGAGCCGGAGAGCGCGTCCTTGGACGGGCTTGGTCAGGCCCAGCGGCTGGCGTTCGTTCTGCATGGCCCGCACCACGGTGTGCGGCCGCGTGAGCCGCGAGGGCACGGGGACGGGGGCGAGGACGGCAAGGCGCCAGGCGGGGATGTCGACGAGCTTGATCTCGTACCCGTCACGGCACCAGCTTCCGTACAGCTCCTTCGTCTCCGGAATCCTTCCGGACCTGCGTGCGGCGGCGACGCGGGACGGCCACTTCTCCAAGCCGGGACCGCTGCCGCTCTTGACGATCCTGCCGCCGGCCTCCGCGAGCTCCTGTAACAGCTGCTCCGTGAACGTCACGCGATGTTGTGAGGGAGGGCTTGGCTTCGGTCTGGCGGCCGGTGCCTGTGCTTGAGTGGCCGACGGTCGCGGAGCGGCGGCCTGAGCCTTCCGCGTGTGCGAGCTCCGGGGAGGGTACGTGCCGTGTGCCAGGTAGTGCCGGCCGGCGCTCGTGAGGGCGACGCTCCACTGCCCGGCCTTCCGGGAGACCGTCACCAGGCCCCGGTTGTGCAGTGCCTGGCAGGTGGTCTTATAGGAGTTGGTCTCCCACACGCCGGCAGGGCACCCGGCTCCCACCCACTGCAGCACCGAGAGCTGCCGCTCATTGACCCGCCGTTCCAATGGCCCGCCTTCGACTCGAAGTGACGTACGACGGCGGCATGGTGCCAGTTCCGGTGGTAGGCGGCCGGTGCTTCGAGTCAATTCGCTCGAACGAGCGGGCTGACGTGGCTGGAAGCCGGTTGGGCCGAGAACCGTAGGTGGGTGCCTGTCCTACGGCGGATCTGACTCCTGAGATCTCTGACCGAGGTGTCCTGATCACACTGTGTCGACCGCCGGCCAGGGGACAGCGCACTGTTGGTCTCGGGCTGATGGACGTGTCTCGATAGGGGCTTGCCGGAAAGGCGTCATCACGATTCCGACCGTCCGCACGGCCCGCTGCCGACTAGCGATAAGCCATCGGCCTGAAGGGGAACGAGCGTGATCAGCACACCCTCCGCTTCGCGTCCTCGTCGGCGCCGGGCGGCGAGGGAGGTGATCCTGGGAGTGGACACGCACCGGGATGCCCATGTGGCCGCCGTGCTCTCCCTGGTGGGGGAAGTGATCGCCACCAAGGAGTTCCCGGCCACCGCGGCTGGATACCGAGACCTGCTGGGGTGGGCCAGGGCGTCGGGTACGGTGCGGCGGGCCGGAGTGGAAGGTACCGGTTCCTTCGGGGCTGCCCTGTCCCGCTACCTACTGGCCCAGGGCGTGGCCGTTTTCGATGTGAACCGGTTCGACCGGGCCGACCGCCGTCGGCGCGGCAAGTCCGACCCGCCCGACGCCGAGAACGCAGCCCGGGCGGTGCTGAGCGGGCGAGCACGCGCCCAGGCCAAGACGGGCGACGGGCCGGTGGAGATCGCCCGGATGTACAAACTGGCCAAGGACTCGGCGGTCAAGGCCCGCACCCAGGCGATCAACCAGCTCAAGGCCGTCCTCATCCGTGCCGATCCGCAGCTGAGGGAGGAACTGGCCGGGCTGGGCAACGCAGAGCTGTTCCGCACCTGCGCACGGCTCGTGGACGACAGCCTGAACCACGAGGCCGACGAGGGGGCGGTGCTCCACGCTACGCACATGACCCTGTTCCTGCTGGCCCGGCGCATCAGGCAGCTCAGCGAAGAGGTCCAGGACCTGGAAGGCCGGCTGACCTGGCTGGTGGAGCGCCACGCTCCGCAGTTGCTCGAGGTGGTGGGCATCGGTCCGGATACGGCCGTCACTTTGCTGATCACGATCGGGGACAACCCGGAACGCCTGGGCAGTGAGGCGTCGTTCGCGGCGCTGTGCGGGGTCAGCCCGGTCGAGCGTTCCTCGGGCAGCCGGCAGTACCGGCGCCTCAACCGCGGCGGCGACCGGCAAGCGAACGCGGCCCTGCACCGGATCGTGCAGACCCGCCTGCGCGTCGACCCGCGCACCCAGGAGTACTACGAGCGCCGCAGCAAGGAGGGCAAGACCCGGCGCGAGATAGTCCGAAGCCTCAAGCGCTACGCGGCCCGGCAGGTCTTCCACCTGGTCAGACCAGTGCAGTCGTCACCTCCGTTATAGGGGCAGTCGTGAGACGTGAGAGGGTCGGGTGCGTGAGTGAGACACCCCCGAACACCCTGCAATACCGCTTCGACGGGCCAGAAGACGCTCCGGTCCTGATCCTGGGTCCCTCACTGGGTACCACGTGGCACATGTGGGACCGGCAGGTCCCGGAGTTGGCCAAGCAGTGGCGGATCTTCCGGTTCGATCTGCCGGGGCATGGCGGGGCGCCCGCCCATCCGGCCGGTTCCGTGGCCGAGCTGAGCGTCCGGCTGCTGGCCACCCTGGACTCGCTCGGCGTGCAGCGCTTCGGGTACGCGGGCTGTGCGCTGGGCGGTGCGATCGGCATCGAGCTGGCGCTGCGCCACCCCGAGCGGCTGGCCTCGCTCGCGCTGGTCGCGGCCTCGCCCCGGTTCGGCACCGCCGACGAGTTCCGGCAGCGCGGAGTGGTCGTACGCACCAACGGGCTGGACCCGATCGCCCGCACCTCGCCGGACCGCTGGTTCACCGGCGGGTTCTCGGCGGCGCAGCCCGCGATCACCGAGTGGGCCGTGCAGATGGTGCGCACCACGGACCCCGGCTGCTACATCGCCTCCTGCGAGGCCCTGGCCGCGTTCGACGTACGGGCCGAGCTGGGCCGGGTGGCGGCGCCGACGCTGGTCCTGGTCGGCTCCGAGGACCAGATCACCGGCCCGGCCGAGGCCCGCACGCTGGTCGCGGGCATCCCGGACGCCCGGCTCGCGGTCGTGCCCGGCGCCTCCCACCTGGTCCCGGTCGAGCAGCCGGCCGCCGTCACCGATCTGCTGGTGCACCACTTCTCCACCGCCTGGCAGCAGCCGTACGACACCGGTCAGCTCGCCCTGCCGGGGGCCCCGGTCGTGGCGCCGGCGCCGGTGGTGCCGCCGCAGGCCGTGGTGCCGGTGGCGGAGATCGCCCCGCCCGCCGCGGCCCCGGCGCCCGCGGACCGGGCCGACCGGTACGCGACCGGGCTCAAGATCCGGCGGGAGGTGCTCGGCGACGCGCGCGTCGACCAGGAGCTGGCCGCGGCGGACCGCTTCTCCGGGGACTTCCAGGAGTTCGTCACCCGCTACGCCTGGGGCGAGATCTGGGACCGGCCGGGCCTGGACCGCCGGACCCGCAGCTGTGTCACGCTCACCGCGCTGATCGCCGGCGGCCACCTGGACGAGCTCGCCGCCCACACCCGCGCCGCCCTGCGCAACGGCCTCACCCCGGACGAGATCCGCGAGGTCTTCCTGCACGCCTCCCTCTACTGCGGCCTGCCCGCCGCCACCAGCGCCTTCAAGGTGGCCCAGCAGATCATCCAGGAGGAGACGACCCCGGCGGAGTGAGCCCGGCGGTCCGGGGGTGGGGGAGGCCCCCGCGGGAATCCGGTGGCCCGCCCCCACGCGTCCCCCCGCCCCCTCCGGCAGGATGGTGAGGTATGAAGCTCACCAAGAAGTCCCATGCCTGTGTCCGGGTGGAGAAGGACGGGCAGGTGCTCGTCATCGATCCCGGCGGGTTCAGCGAGGAGGACGCGGCCCTCGGGGCGGACGCGATCCTCGTGACGCACGAGCACGCGGACCACTTCGACGAGTTCCGGCTGCGCGCGGCGATGGAGGACAACCCGGCCGCGCGGATCTGGACGCTGCGGTCCGTGGCGGAGCGGATCGCGTCGGCGTTTCCGGGGCGCGTGCACACCGTCGGGCACGGCGACACCTTCACCGCCGCCGGCTTCGACGTACAGGTGCACGGCGAGCTGCACGCCGTGATCCACCCCGACATCCCGCGCATCACCAACGTCGGGTATCTGCTCGACGGCGGGAAGGTCTTCCACCCCGGCGACGCCCTCACCGTCCCGGACGAGCCCGTGGAGACGCTGATGCTCCCGGTCATGGCCCCCTGGAGCAAGATCGCCGAGGTGATCGACTACGTCCGCGAGGTGCGCCCGCAGCGCGCCTACGACATCCACGACGCCCTGCTCACCGACCTCGCCCGGCCGATCTACGACCACCAGATCGGCGCCCTCGGCGGCACCGACCACCAGCGGCTCGCGCCGGGGGCGTCCGCGCGGGTCTGAGGCGGCCGGGACCGGGTTGTCACAGCCGCCAGGTAGGTTGTGGGACATGCGCATCGCGACCTGGAACGTGAACTCGATCACCGCCCGCCTCCCGCGCCTGCTGGCCTGGCTGGAGAGCAGCGGCACCGACGTGCTCTGCCTCCAGGAGGCCAAGGTCGCCGAGGAGCAGTTCCCGGTGGAGCCGCTGCGCGAGCTGGGGTACGAGGCCGCGGTGCACGCCACCGGCCGGTGGAACGGCGTGGCGGTGCTCTCCCGCGTCGGCCTCGCGGACGTGGTCAAGGGACTGCCCGGCGACCCCGGCTTCGAGGGCGTGACCGAGCCCCGCGCCATCTCCGCCACCTGCGGCCCGGTGCGCGTGTGGTCGGTGTACGTGCCCAACGGACGCGAGGTCGGCCACCCGCACTACGCGTACAAGCTCCAGTGGTTCGAGGCGCTGCGCGCCGCCGTCCTCGGCGACGCCCGGGGCAGCCGACCGTTCGCCGTCCTCGGCGACTACAACGTGGCGCCGACCGACGACGACGTCTACGACCGGTCCGCCTTCGAGGGCGCCACCCATGTCACCCCCGCCGAGCGCGCCGCCCTCACCGCCCTGCGCGAGGCCGGCCTGAACGACATCGTGCCGCGCCCTCTCAAGTACGACCACCCGTTCACCTACTGGGACTACCGCCAGCTCTGCTTCCCCAAGAACCGCGGCATGCGCATCGACCTGGTGTACGGCAACGCGCCCTTCGCGGGGGCCGTCAAGGACGCCTACGTGGACCGCGAGGAGCGCAAGGGCAAGGGCGCCTCCGATCACGCGCCCGTGGTGGTCGACCTCGACGTGTGATGCCACGCTGGGTCCATGAACCTTCCGTTCCCGGGCCCCCGGCACAAGAAGCACCCCGCGCTGCCCGCCGACCCCGAGTCGGTGGCCGCGCTGCTGTCCGAGTGCGATCTGCTGCGTGCCCAGGCGCTCGGGGGCGGCGTCCGCCTGGACGACACCCCGGCCTCCCTGGAGGCCCTGGACCAGCTGGTCCCGCGCTGGCGCGACGACGCCGAGACGCTGCCCTGGCTGGGCCATGACGCCGGGCTGTACCTGGGCACCGTCGTGGTGCGCACCGTACCCGGCGCCGCCTGGCGGATCAGCGCCGGCGGCGAGCCCGTCCTGCGCCTCGCCTCCGGCCGCGAGGTGGAGGTGGTGGAGGCCGGCCGCCAGTGGGCCGCGACCGGCGTGCCCGAGCTGTCCCAGCTGTACGCGGAGATCGCCGAGGTCTGAACCCCCCGCGGCTCCCGAACACGCCTTCCCTGACGCGGCTTCCCCGACGCGGCCTTAAATACGGCTATTGCCCGAAAGGTGCGTGTCGCCCCCCGACTCTCCGGCCCGGCTGGATAGTTTGCGGCAACCACCACCCAGCGGAGAGTGGAGTAGGGCTGCGTATGGCCGTCGATCCGTTGATCGAACCGAGGAACGGCGACTGGAAGAAGGCGTACCAGGCAACGCGCACCGGCCGGTTCACCCGGCGCCCCGTCGATCCCCGTCCAGCCCACCCCTTCGCGGCCCACTCCTTACCCGAGCCCGCGGACGCGTCCGGCCTCCGGCCCCGGCGACTGCCCGCGGGCCCTACCACCATGCCGGGAACCCCGGCCCCCGACGTCTCGACTACGATGGTGCGTTCCGCCCCGTGGTGAGGTGATCAAGCCCCGCCGCACCGGGACGGAGACACTGCCGCAAGGGCGGGGTCCCCATGGTCCCCGCGCCGTGAGAGGGGCGGCAGTTCACACGGGCCAGGCTCGTCCGGCGGCAGCCGGAGATCACTGCTCGCACGGGCGAGGAGAAGGTCAGCTGCGCCGGACGAGTTGCGCTCGACGGTCCGTCACCGCCCCGGCGCCCGCGCCTCACGCGGACTAGGCGGGCTCCGGCTCCGGTTCCGCCTCGGGCAGCGGACCGCGCGCCGCCCGTGTCACATCGGCCACCAGCTCCACCACATCGGGCCCGTACGCCCCGGAGTTGAGGACCCTCAGCAGCAGCACGAAGGTGCCGTCGCCGTACCTGCGGGCCAACCGCTCGTGGTGGCGGGCCAGATAGCGGGTCGCGGCCTGGTTGGTGATCGCGCTCTGCCCGCAGAACAGGAACACCGGACGGGCCTGGCCCTCGGCGGTGACCCGCGCGAGCAGCACGTACTCCGAGGCGCCCCGCTCCATCCGGTACCGCTGCGCGCCGATGTGGAACGTGCCCCGCTCGGCGACCGGTTCGGGGTCGGTGGCGATCCGCACCCCCGGCAGCATCGCCGACAGATGCGCGGCCGTACGGCGATTCGAGGCCGGCCCTCCCACACAGAACTCGGTGCGCTCGCCGAAGCCCTGGCGGACCGTGTCCTGGGTGGCCACCTCGGCGTGCGCCCCGCACTCCTTGATGAGCGCGGACAGCTCCAGCAGCGCGAACACGTCGTAGCGGTGCACCGCGGGTTCGGTCGCGGCCGGGTCCCGGTTGACCACCAGCAGCGCCTGCGCGTGCTCCGGAAGCCCGAAGAAGGCCTGCTCGCGCCGGAGTCTGCGGCGCCACAGGAAGGTGCGGGCCAGCCAGCCCAGGGAGGCGGAGATGGCGGTCGCCACCAGCCCCAGGACGATGTTGCGCACGTCGTCGTTCATGGCCGCGCATGGTAGCGGGCCAGGACACCTTGGACGTACCGGTGTTCGAACTGTGGCGGTCGTGTGACGAGCGGCCGAGACGTACTGTCGCTAGTGTGACAATCTGGCTACGCTGCGCTGACTGTTCCGACGGGAGGTACGGATGCGTCGTCCAGGCACGCGGAGACTGGCGGTTCTGACGGTGGTGTCGGCCGCCGTGGTCACGGTGGGGGCCGCGGCGCCGCCCGCCCCGAAGGCGGGCGGGCCGGCCGGGAAGACGCCGGTGGCCGTGGGCTACGGCGGTGCCGTCGCCAGCGTCGACAAGGACGCCACCGCCGCCGGCATCGAGGTCCTCAAGCACGGCGGCAACGCGGTGGACGCCGCCGTCGCCACCGCCGCCGCGCTCGGCGTCACCGAGCCCTACTCGTCCGGCGTCGGCGGGGGCGGCTACTTCGTCTACTACGACGCCCGGACGCGCACGGTCCACACCATCGACGGCCGCGAGACGGCACCGCAGTCCGCCGACTCCCAGCTGTTCGTGGAGAACGGCAAGCCGCTCTCCTTCGACGACGCCGTCAGCAGCGGGCTCAGCGTGGGCACTCCGGGCACCCCGGCCACCTGGCAGACCGCCCTCGACCAGTGGGGCAGCCGGACGCTCGGCAGCGTCCTCAAGCCGGCCGAGCGGCTCGCCCGCGACGGCTTCACCGTGGACGACACCTTCCGCTCGCAGACCGCGGACAACGAGACCCGGTTCCGCTATTTCCCGGACACCGCACGGCTGTTCCTGCCCGGCGGCAAGCTGCCCGTCGTCGGTTCGACCTTCAAGAACCCCGAACTCGCCAAGACCTACGAGGAGTTGGCGAAGAAGGGCATGGGGGCGATCTACCACGGCGACATAGGCGACGACATCGTGAAGACCGTCGAGCACCCGCGCGTGGACCCGGCCTCCGGCTGGAAGGCGCGCCCCGGCAAGCTCGCCGAGAAGGACCTCGCCGTCTACCGCGCCAAGCTCCAGGCGCCCACCAGGACGTCGTACCGCGGCCTGAACGTCTACTCCATCGCCCCGTCCTCCTCGGGCGGCACCACGGTCGGCGAGGCGCTCAACATCCTGGAGAGCTCCGACCTGTCGAAGATGAGCGAGGCGCAGTACCTGCACCACTTCATCGAGGCCAGCCGGATCGCCTTCGCCGACCGCGGCCGCTGGGTCGGCGACCCCGCCTACGAGAAGGTCCCCACCAGGCAGTTGCTCTCGCAGAAGTTCGCCGACTCGCGGGCCTGCCTGATCAAGGACGACGCGGTCCTCACCAGCCCGCTCGCCCCCGGCGACCCCTACCACCCGGAGAACTGCGCCACGGGCGGCAAAGCGGCGCCGACGACCTACGAGGGCCAGAACACCACCCATCTGACGGTGGCCGACAAGTGGGGCAACGTCGTCTCGTACACCCTCACCATCGAGCAGACCGGCGGCAGCGCGATGACCGTGCCCGGCCGGGGCTTCCTGCTCAACAACGAGCTGACGGACTTCTCCTTCACCCCGGCGAGCCCGTCCGTGCCCGACCCGAACCTGCCCGGTCCGGGCAAGCGGCCGCGCTCCTCGATCTCCCCGACGATCGTCCTCGACGGGCACAACCGGCCCGTGGTGGCGCTGGGTTCGCCCGGCGGCGCGACCATCATCACCACCGTGCTCCAGACCCTGACCGAGTTCCTGGACCGGCATCTGCCGCTGGTCGACGCCATCGCCGCGCCCCGCGCCAGCCAGCGCAACGCGGCCCAGACGGAACTCGAACCCGCCCTGTACAACAGCCCGTTGCGGGGGCAGCTGGAGGCCATCGGCCACCACTTCACCCTCAACCCGGAGATCGGCGCCGCGACCGGTGTACAGCGGCTGCCGGACGGCAAGTGGCTGGCCGCGGCCGAGAAGGTACGGCGCGGCGGCGGCTCGGCGATGGTCGTGGACCCGGCGCCGTAGCGAGCGGTACGACGCACCGGGCGCCGGGGACGGCTCGTCCCCGGCGCCCTCGCGTACGGCTCTCACGTCAACGGACCGGCGGGCGGGGTCTTTTGGGCCTCGGGGGCGGCTCCCGGCGTCCCGGCCGTCCGGAAGACCAGCCGCCCGTCCTCGACGTCCACCGTGACGTGGCCGCCCTCGGAGATCGTGCCGTCCAGCAGCAGCCGCGACAGCCGGTTGTCCACCTCGCGCTGGATGGTGCGGCGCAACGGCCGGGCGCCGTACTCCGGTTGGTAGCCGCGCTCGGCGATCCAGTCGACCGCCGCGTCCGTGAACTCCACCCCGACACCCTGCCCGTCCAGCAGCCGCCGGGTGCTCTCCAGCAACAGGTCGGTGATCTGCCGCAGTTGCTCGCTCGTGAGCTGCCGGAAGACCACGATCTCGTCGATGCGATTGAGGAACTCGGGCCGGAAGTGCTCGCGCAGCGGCCGCATGATCTGTTCGCGCCGCGCCTCCTCGTCGGCCTCCGCGCCGCCCGGCCCGAAACCTATGCCGGCGCCGCGCCGGGTGATGGCCTCGGAGCCGAGGTTGCTGGTCATCACGATGACCGTGTTGGTGAAGTCCACCGTGCGGCCCTGGGAGTCGGTGAGCCGGCCGTCGTCCAGCACCTGGAGCAGGATGTTGAAGACGTCCGGATGCGCCTTCTCCACCTCGTCGAGCAGCAGCAGGGAGTACGGGTGCCGGCGCACCACCTCGGTGAGCTGTCCCGCCTCCTCGTGGCCGACGTAGCCGGGCGGGGCGCCGACCAGCCGGGAGACGGTGTGCCGCTCCTGGTACTCGCTCATGTCGAGGCGGACCATCCGGTCCTCGCTGCCGAACAGCGCCTCCGCGAGCGCGCGGGCCAGCTCCGTCTTGCCGACACCGGTCGGGCCGAGGAAGAGGAAGCTGCCGATCGGGCGGGCGGGGCTGGCGAGCCCGGCGCGCGAGCGCAGCACCGCCTCGGCGACCACCGCGACCGCCTCCTCCTGGCCGACGACCCGCTGGTGCAGGTGCTCCTCCAGGCCGAGCAGCCGCTCCTTCTCCTCCTGGGTGAGCCGGCTGACCGGGATGCCGGTCTGCCGCGAGACCACCTCGGCGATGGACTCCGCGGTCACCTCCAGCTGCCCCTCGTCGGCCTGCCCGCCCCCGCTGACCTCGGTGATCCGCCCCTTCAGCTCGGCGATCCGGTCGCGCAGCTGCTTGGCCTGCTCGTAGTCCTCGTCGGCGACCGCCTGGTCCTTGTCCCGGACCAGCTGGTCCACCTCGCGCTCCATCGCCCGCACATCGGTGCCCTTGGTGCGCGCGCCGAGCCGGACGCGGGCGCCCGCCTGGTCGATCAGGTCGATCGCCTTGTCCGGCAGCCGCCGGTCGGTGAGATACCGGTCGGACAGCTCCACGGCGGCGACGAGCGCCTCGTCGGAGTAGCGGACCTGGTGGTGGGCCTCGTAGCGGTCGCGCAGCCCGCGCAGGATCTCGATGGTGTCCGGCACGGTCGGCTCGGGCACCAGGACCGGCTGGAAGCGCCGGGCCAGCGCCGCGTCCTTCTCGATCCGGCGGAACTCCTCCAGGGTGGTCGCGCCCACGATGTGCAGCTCGCCGCGGGCCAGCGCGGGCTTGAGGATGTTGCCCGCGTCCATCGCGCCGCCCTCGCCGCCGGAGCCCGCGCCGACGACGGTGTGCAGCTCGTCGATGAACACGATCAGCCGGTCGGAGTTGGCGCGGATCTCCTCCACGATGTTGTTCAGGCGCTCCTCGAAGTCGCCCCGGTAGCGGGTGCCGGCCACCACCCCGGTCAGATCGAGGGCGACCACCCGCCGCCCGGCCAGCTGGTCCGGCACGTCGCCGTCGGCGATCCGCTGCGCGAGGCCCTCCACGATGGCCGTCTTGCCCACGCCCGCGTCGCCGATCAGCACCGGGTTGTTCTTGCCGCGCCGGGACAGCACCTCGATGGTCTGTTCGATCTCGGTGTCCCGGCCGATCACCGGGTCGACCCGGCCCTCGCGGGCCAGATCGGTCAGATCGCGGCCGTACTTGTCCAGCGTGGGCGTGCCGGTGGCCCGCTGCCGCTCCACACGGACCTGGCCGGTGCTCTCGGGCGGCTCCGGCGGCAGCCCGCTCGCCGGGAAGCGGGCCGCGTGCAGGATGTGGCCCGCGGCCGAGTCCGGGTTCGCGGCCAGCGCGCTGAGCACATGCTCCGGGCCGATGTAGCCCGCGCCGCTGGAGCGGGCCATGTCGTGCGCGTCCAGCAGGGCCCGCTTCACCGCGGGGGTCAGGGACAGCGAGGTCGGCGGCGGCACCTCGCCCGGCGGGTGCTGCACCGGGCCGGCCCGGTCGTCGATCTCCGTGGCGAGCGAGTCCGGATCGGCCCCGGCCCGGCTCAGCAGGCTCCGCGTGGGCTCCGTGGAGACGGCCGCGCGCAGCAGATGCTGGGTGTCCAGGTCCCGGCTGCCGTGCTCGGCCGCGTACTGCGCCGCCCCTTTGACCAGCTCCCGCGCCGGCTGGCTGAGCAGCCGGCCGATGTCGATGTGCCGCGGGCCGGGCGCGCTGCCGCCCCCGGCGGCCCCGCTGAAGAAGCGGGCGAGGAATTCGCCGAAGGGGTCAGGAGGGTAGCCGTTGGTCATGGCGATGCGTTCCTTCGCTGACGGTGGCTCCGCCGGGTAACCGGGGTGGGGCTGCTCATGCCCACGATGGCATGAAGTGTGGGGGTGGGCATGTCCGCCTGAGAAGGGGGTGGGTTCGCTTGCAGGGCGGCTGCGGGTCGTTGGTGGCTTGTCGCGCAGTTCCCCACGCCCCTTTAACTGGGGATGCGTGCCGTGAGGATCCGGGGGCCGTTCTGCGTGATCGCCACCGTGTGTTCCGCGTGGGCCGCGCGGGAGCCGTCCGTCGTGCGCAGGGTCCAGCCGTCGGGGGCGGCGTAGTAGTCGTCCCGGCCGCCCCCGATCAGCATCGGCTCGATCGCCAGGACCAGGCCGGGGCGCAGGAGCAGGCCGCGGCCGGGGCGGCCCTCGTTGGGCACGCCGGGGTCCTCGTGCATACGGCGGCCGATGCCATGGCCGCCGAAGTCCTGCGGGACGCCGTAGCCCGCCGTACGGCAGACCCGGCCGACGGCGTGCGCGATGTCGCCGATGCGGTTGCCGGCGACGGCCGCCGCGATGCCGGCCGCCAGCGCCCGCTCGGCGGTCTCGACCAGCCGGGCGTCCTCGGGCCGCGGGCGGCCCACCACGAAGCTGATCGCCGAGTCGCCGGCCCAGCCGTCCAGCAGGGCCCCGCAGTCGATGGAGACCAGGTCGCCGTCGCGCAGCCGGTACCCGGTGGGGATGCCGTGCACGATCGCGTCGTTGACCGAGGCGCAGATCACCGCGGGGAAGGGCGTCGGGGCGAAGGAGGGCCGGTACCCGAGGAAGGGCGAGGTGGCCCCCGCCGCCCGCAGCACCTCCCGCGCCACCTCGTCGAGCTCCAGCAGCGAGACCCCCACGTCCGCGGCCTTGCGTACGGCACTCAGGGCCTGCCCGACGACCTGGCCCGCGGCATGCATCGCGTCGATGGACGCGTCCGTCTTCAGTTCCACCATGCCAATTACTATACCGGTATTTGAATTGGGTCGCGTATGGGTGGGCGCCGGACGGGTGGGCGGGCGGTATGGGATTGGGACAGGGCGGCGGGCACAATGGACGCATGGTGCGCACCCCCCTCACCCCCGAAGAACACGAACGCGGCGAGCGGCTCGGGCGGCTGCTGCGCGAGGCGCGCGGTGACCGCAGCATGGTCGAGGTCGCCGCCGCGGCGGGCATCTCGGCCGAGACCCTCCGCAAGATCGAGACCGGCCGCGCCCCGACCCCGGCCTTCTTCACGGTGGCCGCGCTGGCGAGATCCCTCGGCCTGTCGATGGACGAGCTGGCGGTGCACTGCACGCTGCTGGTCGCCTGAGCGCCCCCGAGGGGCGCGGCGCTCTGCCGGTCCGCGGCTCCGCCGCGCGGGCCCGACCGGCCACGACGCACCCGCGGACCATCACGGCGCCCACGCTCGAACCCGCGGCTCACCCACCGGAGTGCGAATCGGCGGCATCGCGGCGATGGTCTTGGCAAGCCGCCCCACGGGGCTTACCTTCGTGGCCTCTGCGGTCCGTCTACGGGCGTAGAGGCTCTGACGTCCCGTCGAAGGAGCGGCTCATGGCCAACGTCGTCCGCGCCGCGCTGGTCCAGGCCACCTGGACCGGCGACACCGAGTCCATGGTGGCGAAACACGAGGCGCACGCCCGCGAGGCGGCCCGGCGGGGCGCGCGGGTCATCGGGTTCCAGGAGGTGTTCAACGCCCCCTACTTCTGCCAGGTCCAGGACCGGGAGCACTTCCGGTGGGCCGAGCCCGTGCCCGACGGGCCGACCGTGCGGCGGATGCGGGACCTCGCGCGGGAGACCGGGATGGTGATCGTCGCACCGGTCTTCGAGGTCGAGCAGTCCGGATTCTACTACAACGCCGCCGCCGTGATCGACGCCGACGGCAGCTGCCTCGGCGCGTACCGCAAGCACCACATCCCCCAGGTCGAGGGCTTCTGGGAGAAGTACTACTTCCGCCCCGGCAACCGCGGCTGGCCCGTCTTCGACACCGCCGTCGGCAAGGTCGGCGTCTCCATCTGCTACGACCGCCACTTCCCCGAGGGCTGGCGGCAACTCGGCCTGGCGGGAGCCCAGTTGGTCTACAACCCCTCCGCCACCCACCGGGGCCTGTCCGCCCACCTCTGGCAGCTGGAGCAGCCCGCCGCGGCCGTCGCCAACGAGTACTTCGTCGCCGCCATCAACCGGGTGGGACAGGAGGAGTACGGGGACAACGACTTCTACGGCACGTCGTACTTCGTGGACCCCCGCGGCCGGTTCGTCGGCGGCACGGCGGGCGACAAGGACGAGGAACCCCTCGTCCGCGACCTGGACTTCGCACTCATCGACGAGGTACGGCAGCAGTGGGCCTTCTACCGCGACCGCCGTCCCGACGCCTACGAAGGGCTGGTGCAGCCGTGAGCGACCTCTACTCCCGCCACCGCAGGGTGATGCCCGACTGGCTCGCCCTCTACTACGACGACCCGATCGAGATCACCCACGGCGAGGGCCGGCACGTCTGGGACTCCGACGGCAACCGCTACCTGGACTTCTTCGGCGGCATCCTCACCACCATGACCGCGCACGCGCTGCCCGAGGTCACCAAGGCGGTCAGCGAGCAGGCCGGGCGCATCCTGCACTCCTCGACCCTCTACCTCAACCGCCCGATGGTCGAACTCGCCGAGCGCATCGCCCAGGTGAGCGGCATCCCCGACGCGCGCGTCTTCTTCACCACCTCCGGCACCGAGGCCAACGACACCGCCCTGCTGCTCGCCACCACCTACCGGCACAGCAACACCGTCCTGGCCATGCGCAACAGCTACCACGGCCGCTCCTTCTCCACCGTCGGCATCACCGGCAACCGCACCTGGTCCCCGACCTCTCTGTCCCCGCTCCAGACCCTGTACGTGCACGGCGGCGTCCGCAGCCGGGGCCCCTTCGCGCACCTGGACGACCGGGCCTTCATCGACGCCTGCGTCGCCGACCTCAAGGACGTCCTCGGCCACACCCGGCCCCCGGCCGCGCTGATCGCCGAACCCATCCAGGGCGTCGGCGGGTTCACCTCGCCGCCCGACGGGCTCTACGCCCACTTCCGCGAACTGCTCGCCGAACGCGGCACGTTGTGGATCTCCGACGAGGTGCAGACCGGCTGGGGCCGCACCGGCGACCACTTCTGGGGCTGGGGGGCACACGCCGCGAGCGGCCCCCCGGACATCGTCACCTTCGCCAAGGGCATCGGCAACGGCGCCTCCATCGGCGGGGTCATCGCCCGCGCCGAACTCATGAACTGCCTGGACGCCAACAGCATTTCCACCTTCGGCGGCACCCAGCTCACCATGGCCGCCGGGCTCGCCAACCTCACCTACCTCCTCGACCACGACCTCCAGGGCAACGCCCGCCGGGTCGGCGGCCTGCTCATCGAACGGCTGCGGGCCGTCGCCGCCCAGCTGCCCGGTGTACGCGAAGTGCGCGGGCGCGGACTGATGATCGGCATCGAGCTGGTGAAGCCGGGCACCGACGAGGCCGATCCGCAGGCCGCCGCCGCCGTCCTGGAGGCGGCCCGCGCCGGGGGTTTGCTCATCGGCAAGGGCGGCGGCCACGACACCAGCGCCCTGCGCATCGCCCCGCCGCTGTCGCTGACCGTCGCGGAGGCCGAGGAGGGCGCCGCCGTCCTGGAAGCCGCGCTCAGGACCGCGTACGCGTAACAAACGCGTACTACACCTAGGGGAGACCTGGCACTGCCGAGCAAGGGGATACGGCCATGACCACCACCTCCGCTTCCCGTCCCGCCGCCCCGCCGGAACCCGCCCTCTCCGTGCGCCAGGTGCTGACGCTGGAGCGGGTGCTCGCCGGAGAACCCGAGGTGGTGGCCGGCGCCGGCGGCCTCGACCGGCCGGTGCGCTGGGTGCACGTCGCCGAGGCCGCCGACGTGGGCGTGATGCTCACCGGCGGCGAGATGGTGCTCACCACCGGCGTGCTCCTCGCCGGCGACCAGACCCGGCAGGCCGATTACATCCGCTCCCTGCACCGCGCCGAGGCAGCCGCCGTGGTCCTCGGTCTCGGGCGGGCCTTCCCCGCCCCGCCCGAGGTGATGCGCCGCGCCGCCGAACGCTGCGGCCTGCCCCTGGTCGTACTGCACCGCCCGTTCCCCTTCGCCGAGTTGACGGAGGAGGTGCAGTCCCGGCTGGTCCGGCGCAAGTTCGCGGCCGTCAGCCTGTCCGAGGCGGTACGCACCGACCTCACCGCGCTGATCACGGCCGGCGCCCCGCTCCAGCGGCTGCTCGACGAGGTCGCCCGGCACAGCGCCTGCCCCGTCGTCCTCACCAACCTCGCCCACCGCGTCCTCGCCACGGCGGGGGAGCGCTCCGCCGTGGACGACGTGCTGCGCGACTGGGAACGCGTCGCCCGGCAGGCCGGCGGCGGCGCCCTGGACGCCTGGATCAGCGCCGAGCTCGGCGGACGCGGCGAGCGCTGGGGCCGGCTGCTGCTGTGCGGCTACCGGGGCGAGACCGCCACCGGACGGCTGCTCGCCGACCGCGCCGCCGAGGCCCTGGTCCTGCACCGCATGCTCGGCGGCTCCGCGCCGAGCTGGGAGGAGCAGTCCGCGCAGAGCCTGCTGACCGACCTCGTCTCCGGTGTCGTACCGGCCCGCCAGCTGCTACCCCGCGCCCGCGCCGCCGGGCTGCCGGTCAACCTGCGCACCTTCGTGCCGCTCGTCGTCCCGGACGCCGAACCCGCCGTACTGGACCGGCTGTTGCGGGTGCTGGGCCTGTCCGGGATCGCCGCCGAACTGGCCGACGGGGTGAGTGCCGTGCTGCTCAGCCTCCCGCGCGACCGGCCCGCCGACGCCCTCACCGCGCTGTTCGCGGCCCGGCTGCGCGAGGGCAGCGGGCGGCCGGACGCAGTGGTCGCCGCCGCCGACCCGTGCACCGGCTGGGACGAGGTGCCCGCCGGGCTGCGCGAGGCCCGCCATGTCGCCGAGGCCGTCGCCGGCTCCGCCGCCGCCCTCGGCCTGCCCGCCGTCGTCCGCCTCAAGGACGTCCATCTGCGCGGCCTCGTACGGCTGTTGCGCGAGAACCCGCATGTGCAGGCCTTCGCGGAACGGGAGCTGGACGGGCTGCTGCGGCAGGCCGAACCCGAGCTGCTGGGCGTGCTGCGCACCTACCTCGCCACCGGCCGCAACAAGTCCCGCACCGCCCGCCTCCACCATGTCTCCCGGCCCGCGCTCTACCGCCGCCTGGAGGTCATACAGGGCCGGCTCGGCGTCGACCTGGACGACTTCGAACAGGCCGCCTCCGTGCACATCGCGCTGCTCGCGCATGACGCGCAACACCGCTGAAACCTGTGACCACCTGGGAAAACGGCGGGGAAACATGGGCCAGCGCAGACATGACACGGTGGCACGCGAAGCGGCCGGGGACGTGACACGCTGCCCGTCGAAGCCGGCCCGCCCGCTTCCTAGGCTCACCGCACACCCAGCTACCGGAGGTCCCGATGAGCCGAGTGATCCGTGCCGCCCTGTTCCAGACCGCCTGGACCGGCGACAAGGAATCCATGATCCAGGTCCACGAGCAGGCGGTCCGCGACGCGGCCGCCCAGGGCGCCCAAGTCCTGTGTTTCCAGGAGCTGTTCTACGGCCCCTACTTCTGCCAGGTGCAGGACACGGCGTTCTACGACTACGCCGAGCGGATCCCCGAGGGTCCCACCGTCCAGCGCTTCCAGTCCCTCGCCCGCGCCCTCGGCATCGTGCTGGTCCTGCCGATGTACGAGGAGGAGCAGCCGGGCGTCCTCTACAACACCGCCGCCGTGATCGACGCGGACGGCAGCTACCTCGGCAAGTACCGCAAGACCCACATCCCCCAAGTGCGGGGCTTCTGGGAGAAGTTCTACTTCCGCCCCGGCAACAGCGGCTGGCCCGTCTTCGACACCGCCGTCGGCCGGATCGGCGTCTACATCTGCTACGACCGTCACTTCCCGGAGGGCTGGCGGGCGCTCGGCCTCCAGGGCGCCGAGATCGTCTTCAACCCCTCGGCCACCTCCCGCGGCCTGTCCAGGTACCTGTGGCAGCTGGAGCAGCCGGCCGCGGCCGTCGCCAACGAGTACTTCATCGGCGCGATCAACCGCGTCGGCGTGGAGGACCTGGGCGACAACGACTTCTACGGCACGACGTACTTCGTGGACCCCGAGGCCCAGTACGTCGGCGAGATCGCCAGTGACAAGGAGCCCGAACTGGTCGTCCGCGACCTGGACATGGCCAAGCTCCGAGAGGTCCGCGACCGCTGGCAGTTCTACCGGGACCGGGCGCCGGGCGCGTACGGCCCCCTGACGGCGCCCTGACCGAAGCCGAGTGATCCGAGGGAGCAGCATGAGCAGCCGTACCGTCATCCGGGGTGGTCTCGTCATCACCGCGTCCGACGAGATCCACGCCGACGTCCTGATCGAGGACGGCCGCATCGCCGCCCTCGCCGCCTCCCATACGCCCGCCGCCGAGACCTTCACCGCCGACCGGGTCATCGGCGCCACCGGGAAATACGTCATCCCCGGCGGCGTCGACGGCCACACCCACATGGAGATGCCCTTCGGCGGCACCTACGCCTCCGACACCTTCGAGACCGGCACCCGCGCCGCCGCCTGGGGCGGGACGACCACCATCGTGGACTTCGCCATCCAGAGCGTCGGCCACACCCTGCGCGAGGGCCTGGACGCCTGGCACCAGAAGGCGGAGGGCAACTGCGCGATCGACTACGCCTTCCACATGATCGTCTCCGATGTGCGCGAGGAGACGCTCAAGGAGATGGACCTGCTCGTCGAGGAGGGCGTGACCTCCTTCAAGCAGTTCATGGCCTACCCCGGCGTGTTCTACTCCGACGACGGCCAGATCCTGCGCGCCATGCAGCGCGCCGCCGGCAACGGCGGGCTGATCATGATGCACGCCGAGAACGGCATCGCCATCGACGTCCTGGTCGAACAGGCCCTCGCCCGCGGCGAGACCGACCCCCGCTACCACGGCGAGGTCCGCAAGGCCCTGCTGGAGGCCGAGGCCACCCACCGCGCCATCCGGCTCGCCCAGGTCGCGGGCGCCCCGCTGTACGTCGTGCACGTCTCGGCCGCCGAGGCGCTCGCCGAGCTGACGCGGGCCCGCGACGACGGGCTGAACGTGTTCGGCGAGACCTGCCCGCAGTACCTGTTCCTGTCCACCGACAACCTCGCCGAGCCGGACTTCGAGGGCGCCAAGTACGTGTGCTCGACGCCGCTGCGGCCCAGGGAGCACCAGGCGGCGCTCTGGCGGGGCCTGCGCACCGACGACCTCCAGGTGGTCTCCACCGACCACTGCCCGTTCTGCTTCAGCGGCCAGAAGGAGCTGGGCCGGGGCGACTTCTCCAAGATCCCCAACGGGATGCCGGGCGTGGAGAACCGCATGGACCTGCTCCACCAGGCCGTGGTCGACGGGCACATCTCCCGCCGCCGCTGGATCGAGATCGCCTGCGCCACCCCGGCGCGGATGTTCGGCCTGTACCCGAAGAAGGGCACCATCGCGCCCGGCGCCGACGCCGACGTGGTGATCTACGACCCCCACTCCGAGCAGGTGATCTCCGCCGAGACGCACCACATGAACGTCGACTACTCGGCGTACGAGGGCAGGCGGATCACCGGCCGGGTGGAGACGGTCCTCTCGCGCGGCGAGACCGTCATCGACCGGCGGGAGTACACCGGGCACGCCGGACACGGCGTCTACACCCCGCGCTCCACCTGTCAGTACCTCAACTAGGAGCAGCGCCCATGGACTTCGGACTCGTCCTCCAGACCGACCCGCCGGCCTCCCGCGTCATCGGCCTCATGCAGCGGGCCGAGCGCAACGGCTTCAGCCACGGCTGGACCTTCGACTCCGCCGTGCTGTGGCAGGAGCCGTTCGTCATCTACAGCCAGATCCTCGCCCAGACCGAGCGGCTGACGGTCGGGCCGATGGTCACCAACCCCTCCACCCGCACCCCGGAGGTCACCGCCTCCACCTTCGCCACCCTCAACGACATGTTCGGCAACCGCACCGTGTGCGGCATCGGCCGCGGCGACTCCGCGATGCGCGTCGCGGGCCGCAAGCCCAACACCCTCGCCCGGATAAGCGAGGCCATCAAGGTGATCCGCGCCCTCGGCCGGGGCGACGGCGCCGACCTCGGCGGCGGCACGGTCGTCAAGTTCCCCTGGGTCAGGCCGGGCGCGAACCTGCCCGTCTGGATGGCCGCGTACGGTCCCAGGGCGCTGAAGATGACCGGCGAGGAGGCCGACGGCTTCATCCTCCAGCTGGCCGACCTCTACCTCACCGAGTACATGGTGAAGGCCGTCAAGGACGCGGCGAAGGCGGCCGGGCGCGACCCCGCCGAGGTCAGCATCTGCGTGGCGGCACCGGCGTACGTCACCGCCGACGACTCGCCACAAGCCCTCGCCCACGCCCGCGACCAGTGCCGCTGGTTCGGCGGCATGGTCGGCAACCACGTGGCCGACCTGGTCTCCAAGTACGGCGAACACTCCGCGCAGGTCCCGGCGGAACTCACCGCGTACATCAAGGCCCGGCAGGGCTACGACTACGCCCACCACGGACGCAGCGGCAACCCCGACACCGAGTTCGTGCCGGACGAGATCGTGGACCGGTTCTGTCTCATCGGCCCGCCCGAGCGGCACATCGAGAAGCTGACCGCCCTGCGCGCCCTGGGCGTCGACCAGTTCGCGCTGTACGACATGCACGACGCGCAGGAGGCCACCATCGACGCCTACGGCGCACAGGTGATCCCCGCCGTCAACTCCTAGCCGCACCCGATCCGTTCGCCCCTCTTCCTTCCGGTCCCCTCGGGGGTCCACCCCAACCCCCCACCCCTGGTCGCCCCTCCCCGCCTCCCCGCGGGGAGGGGCAGGTGCCCGCAAGGGCCTGTGCCGACCCACCTCGTTCCCGATTGGGGCCCGCCCATGACCGACACCGCTCCCGGCCACATACCACCACCCACCCAAGTCACCCTGGCCGACGGCCGGGTGGAGATCGCCCCCGGCGCGCCACGGCCCAGCGGCCGCTACGCCAACGAGGACCTGCTCCCGGTCCCGGCCGGCCGGCGCACGTGGACGACGTACAACTTCTCCGCGCTGTGGGTCGGCATGGCCCACAACACCGCCTCCTGGACGCTGGCCTCCGGTCTGATCGCCGTCGGCATGGACTGGAAGCAGGCGGTGTTCACCATTGCCGTCGCCAACCTGGTCGTGCTGGTGCCGATGCTGCTGACCGGGCACGCCGGACCGAAGTACGGCATCCCGTTCCCGGTCTTCGCCCGTGCCTCCTTCGGGGTGCGCGGCGCCAACCTCCCCGCCGTCGTACGGGCGTTGGTGGCCTGCGGCTGGTTCGGCATCCAGACCTGGATCGGCGGCGAGGCCATCTACTTCCTCGCCGGGAAACTGATCGGCGACAGCTGGGCGAACGCGGCGCACTTCGGCGGCTACGCCTGGACCATGTGGCTGTCGTTCGCCCTCTTCTGGGTGCTCCAAGTGGCCGTCATCCACCGGGGGATGGAGACCATCCGCCGCTTCGAGAACTGGGCCGCGCCGTTCGTGCTGGTCGGCGCGTTCGTGATGCTGTGGTGGATGGCGTCCAGGGCGGGCGGCGTCGGTCCGCTGTTCGACCAGCCGTCCACGCTCGGCTGGGGCGGCCGGTTCTGGAAGCTGTTCTGGCCGTCCCTCATGGGCATGATCGGCTTCTGGTCCACCCTCTCGCTGAACATCCCGGACTTCACCCGCTACGGCCGCAGCCAGCAGGCCCAGACGCGGGGCCAGGCGCTCGGCCTGCCCACCACGATGACGCTGTTCGCCTTCCTGTCCGTGCTGGTCACCTCCGGCTCGCAGGCGGTCTACGGCAAGCCCGTCTGGGACCCGGTGCAACTGGCCGCGAAGACCGACAGCGTGGTCGGTCTGCTCTACGCCCTGGTCACCGTCCTGGTGGCGACCCTCTCGGTGAACAT
The DNA here is from genome assembly GCF_056435325.1 of Streptomyces sp. NPDC043952. Taxonomy (NCBI): domain Bacteria; kingdom Bacillati; phylum Actinomycetota; class Actinomycetes; order Kitasatosporales; family Streptomycetaceae; genus Streptomyces; species Streptomyces sp. NPDC043952. The sequence continues at coordinate 33,602 of NZ_JBWKES010000027.1, read as the reverse complement.
CGCCGCCAACCTGGTCTCCCCGGCCTTCGACTTCTCCAACGTGGCGCCCAGCAAGGTGAGTTTCCGCGCGGGCGCGCTGATCACCGCCGTCCTCGCGGTGCTGATCTTCCCGTGGAAGCTGTACTCCGACCCGCAGGGCTACATCTTCACCTGGCTCGGCCTGGTCGGCGGGCTGCTCGGCACCGTCGCGGGCATCCTCGTCGCCGACTACTGGATCGTGCGCCGCACCCGGCTGGACCTCGCCGACCTCTACCGCACCGGCGGCCGGTACTGGTACACGGGCGGCTGGAACTGGCGGGCGGTCCTCGCCTTCCTCGTCGGCGGCGTCCTCGCGATCGGCGGCGCGAGCCTGAAACCGCTGTACGACGGCCGTCCGATCCCGGCCCTCGCCCCGCTCGCGGACTACGGCTGGGCGGTCGGCCTCGGCACCGCGCTCGTCCTCTACCTGGCGCTGACCCTGCCCGCCGGTCGGAGGGCGCCCGCCTGAACGGGGGGTGGAGGCGCGGGGGGGGGGGGGGGGGGGACCGGGGACCCCCCCCCCCCCCCCCCCCCCCCCCCCCCCCCGCGCCCCGACCGCCGCGCGCGCCACCTTGATGGCGCCTTTGTTGATCTCGTCCGTCCCCGGCGCCTTCCTGGTGTCGAAGTCGCTGCCGCTGTACGTCACCACCACCAGGGCGTTGGAGACGCGCACCACCACCACGCCCTCGCGGGTCTGCTGCTTGTCCTCGGTGGAGAGGCTGACCACCGAGTACGCGCTGTCCCCGAGCCCCGGCACGCTGCCGCCGCCGTCCTTCTTGTCCACCTGCTGCCGGTACTCCTGCTCGGCCTCCTGCACGGAGTCGCCGATCTCGTAGGAGACGTCGAGCCAGTGGTAGTCGTAGCCGTGCAGGGCGTTCCAGGAGCAGGTGCGGCGCAGCGTCGGGTCGGTCGAGGGGATCTCCTTGCCGGCCGGCTTCGCGCCGGGCACCAGGTCGGCGACGGTCGAGGCGGGCACGGCGGAGCAGGGCGAGGAGGCTGTGGTGTACGCCTTCGCCGCCGCGGCCGGGGCGGGGGGCGCGGCGGACGAGGACGGTTCGGGCGCGCTCGCCGCGGTCCGGTGCCCGGTGGCGGACGCCTGGGGGGTGGCGGGAGCCGAGGACAGCGCCCATCCGGCGCAGGCGAGGACCGCGACCGGGGTCAGCCGAGCGGTGAGGGCGAGCGGCAGAGGCAGAGAACGCACGGCGCACATCTCGTTGAGGGGGTACGGAAGAGGCCCGCGGGAGGGGCGGGGAGGACAGTGTCACACGACTGCCTGTGCGGCAAAAGCGCGAACTCGCAGGGTGCCCGCCCGGTCACCGGCGGGCCCTCACGACGTACCGATCCGCCCGTTTCGCGCCTCCAGCCGGCGGCGGGCGCCGACTTCGGCGGGGTACTCGCGGACGGTGACGACGGCCAGGAGCCAGCCGGCGCACCAGGCCGCCAGCATCGGCAGGACGGGGGCGGCGAGGAGAAGGAGCCCGCGTCCCAGGGCGACCAGGCCCGGCACCCGGCCGCGCCGCGAGCGGCCGGCCGCGGCCGACTGACCGGGGGAGGGCGGGTCGAGGAGCGCGGCGCGGTGGCTCCGGCGCTGCCTGACCCAGCCCCACACCAGGGCCGCGCAGGACGCCACCGCCTGCGTCACGTCCCAGCACCGGCGCACGGCACCCGGCAGCCAGCTGCGCGGGGCGCCCGCGTACAGCCGGAGCGCGATGAAGCAGAAGAACGCCAGGACGAGGAGCAGGAACAGGCCGTTGACGGTACGGCGCAGCCAGTAGCGCGGACCGCGCCGGTACCAGGTGGTGCCGAGCCCCGGCAGCTCGGGGACCGGGGCCGCGCTCACCGTGTCGCGGCGCGCCTGCCCTGGGCCTCCATCCAGCGGCGGGCGCCGACCTCGCTGGGGTATTCGCGCACGGTGGTCCAGGCGAGCAGCCAGCCGGTGAGGTAGGCGGCGAACACCGGCAGGACGGGCGCGGCGAGGATGACGAGGCCGCGGCCCAGCGCGATCCGGCCGGGAACCCGCCTGTTGTGGTCGCGTTTGGCCGCCGCGGTCTCGCCCGGAGAGGGCGGGTCGAGCAGCGCCGCGCGGTGGCCCCGGCGCTGTGTCACCCAGCCCCAGACCACGGCCACGCACGCGCCGGCCGCCTGTGCCCAGTTCACCGCCGTCCGGACGCCCGGCGACCACTCGCTGGTGAACCCGTCGTACAGACTCAGCGCGAAGAAGCCGAACATGGCCAGGACCAGGAGGATGAAGACCGTCGTACGGGCGCGGCACAGCCAGTACCGCGGGCCGCGCCGGTACCAGGTGCGGCCCAGCTTCGGCAGGGCGGGGACGGGTACGGACGACTCGGGCGCGGGGGCCTCAGAAGATGCTTTTGACGCCATGCCAGATGTCCTTTCCCATGCGCCCGACATCCTTGCCGGTGTCACTGAGCACGTGCCCGGTGCCCACCGCCACGCCGCCGATCACGCCGTGGTCGTGGATGTCCTCGCTCCAGTGCTCGTGCAGCGAGTGGTCGATGACACCGGTCGCGAGAATCGTCGCACCCACCCCGACCGCGGCCACGGCGGCGGCCGGCGCCTCGGCCGGCAGCAGGGCACCCGCCACCACCGCTCCCGCGACCAGACCGCCGACGTTGGCGCCCTCGTCGGTCGCGATGGAACGCTGCCAGGACCAGCCCGCGTCGTGGTCGTCGGTGGCTTCGAGGAGCCCGCAGGTGCCGGCCGCGGCGATGTCCAGGACGGGGAGTTCCCGCAGGACGTCCGGCACCGCTTCCAGCCCCTTGCCGAGCCGCACGGCGTCCGCGACGTCCGCGAGCTTGACGTTCAGGGCGCGGTCGTACGGGAGTTTCGTGCTGCCGTGGTCGGCGCGCGCGATGTCGTCCTCCAGCGCGTCCACCTTGGTGACCGCGTCGCGGTAGGCGCTCTTGGCGGGCAGGTCCTTGGGCAGTGCCTTGCCGGCCTTCTGGTAGGCCTTGCGCTCGGCGCGCAGTTCCTTCTTGGCGTCCTGCGCCGCCTGCCGGGCGTCGTCCAGCTTCTCGCGCGCCTTCTTGCCGCCGGCCCGCGCGTCCTCGGCGTCGTACGCGTACAGCCCGCGCAGGGCGTCGTACAGCGTGACCTTGTCCCCGGTGGACACGGAGGAGTCCTTCGCGGTCACCTTGGCGTACAGGTCCTGGAGTTGTTTCGCCGCCACCAGCCGCGCGTGCTGCGCGGTGTGCAGGATGCCGTCGCGCACCTTCGCGTACTCGTTCATCGCGGAGACGGCCTTCTGGTCGTCGGCGCTCGGCGGGTTCGACGTCATCATCGGCAGCGGCGCGCCCTTGGCGTCCGTGGACACGCCCTTGCCGGCCGCGACGTGCTCCGCGTTCTGCAGGGATGTCTCGCACGTGGAGAGGGCGTGGGCGAGCGTCTCGATGATCTCGCCCGCGGCTGCCACCAGTTCGGCGAAGCCGCCGGCCGTGACCGCGTCCTCGCTCCACATGGAACGGAACTTCTCGGCCGCCTCGCCCTTCCAACTGGCGTCGCTCGCCAGCTTGTCGACGGCCTGGCCGAGCGGCTTGACGACGCCGTCGAGCTTCTCCTTGGCGCCCTTGTACGTGGCGGCCATCGTGTGCAGGCCACCGATGTCGCCGCCCACCCAGCTGTCGGCCATCAGGACCACTCCTCGGGGGTGAGATCGGCGAAGACACCGTGGACGTCCACGTCGTGCCGGTGGAAGGAGTCGCGGGCGTAGGCGGCCTTGTCGCCGTGGTCGTCCATGCGGTCGGCGAGCCCGGTGTGCAGGGCGATCAGCAGGTCCGCGACCTCCTTGAGCGCACAGTCCAGTCCCGGATCGCCGCCGCTGACGACGGGCGGGGACACGTCCGGGGCGAGCTTGCGGTAGTCGCCGGCCTGGTCGTGGAAGGTCTTGGCCAGCGCGGTGAGGTCCGCGTAGATGACCTTGAAGTCGGCCGTCACCGGCGCACCTCCCGGACGAACGCGGCCAGGTCCTCGGGCCGCCAGTGGGGTTTTGCGGGTCCGGTCCGCGGGTCAAGCAGGACGGTGACGCCCCGCTCCGCCATGCCCTCGGCGAGCGGCCCGAGCGAACCGGCCACCCAGGGCTGGGCGTCGCCGAGGGACGCGGCCAGCTTCGACGGCGAGGTGAAGGCGAAGGCGACCGTGCCGTGCGCGGGGTGCTCGAACAGCTCGAAGCAGACGAAGGGCAGCCGCGCCGGGCGGCCGCTCCGGCCGGTGCCCACCACGGAGCGCGGATGCGCCGGGACGCACACCGGGGTGTCGTACGGCGGCACACCGGGCCGGGGACCCGGCCGGCCGTCCGCGGGCGCACGCGGGGCAGGGGTGGCCCCGGCGATCTCCAGCAGGCGGGAGGGGCGCGGTCGCGGTTCCGGTGCGGAGTGCGGGTCCGGTTCCGATTCCGGTTCCGGCTCCAGGAAATCGAGCAGGCGTGAACGTATCGGCGCCGCCACCGCCGTCACCTCTTCCCCGTGGTCGTGCATGGCCGATTCAGGCCCGACCACGGTAGCCAGCGGGCGGCGGGGCAAATCCGGCTATGTCACAGCCGGTGACCCGGACGTGCACGGAACTCATACAGGGGCTTGGGCGGGGCATGGGCGTGCCTTGACCCGCGCCTGAACCGGGCACCCGCGTCAGGGAACCATTACGGCACCCGCGCGGTCCACTCCTCGCTGCCGAACTTCGTCCGCGCCAGTTCTCTGGCCCGCGCCAGCTCCTCGTCGGTGACCTTGCCCGGCGCGAGGCCGTAGCGCGCGCGGAAGGAGTCGATCATGCGCTCGATGACGGCCGCACGGGCCAGCCCGGTCTGCCGGCGCAGCGGATCCACCCGCTTCTTCGCGCTCCTGGTCCCCTTGTCCGACAGCTTCTCCCGGCCGATGCGCAGCACCTCGGTCATCTTGTCGGCGTCGATGTCGTACGCCATGGTCACGTGGTGCAGCACCGCGCCCGGACCGCCGCCGGGGCCGACGATCCGCTTCTGCGCGGCGCCCGCGATCTTGCCCTGGTCGGTGGCGATGTCGTTCAGCGGCTGGTACCAGGCCTTGATGCCCATGTCGCCGAGGGCGGCGAGCACCCAGTCGTCCAGATAGGCGTAGCTGTCCTGGAAGGACAGGCCGTGCACCAGGGACTCGGGCACCGACAGGGAGTACGTGATGGTGTTGCCGGGCTCCACGAACATCGCGCCGCCGCCGGAGATCCGCCGCACCACCTCGATGCCGTGCCGGGCGGCGCCGTCCGGATCCACCTCGTTGCGCAGCGACTGGAAGCTGCCGATGATCACCGCGGGGGCGCCCCACTCCCACACCCGCAGCGTCGGCGGGCGCCGGCCCGCGGCCACCTCGGCGGTCAGCACTTCGTCCAGGGCCATGTGCAGGGCCGGGGCCTGGGGCCCCTCGTGGATCAACTGCCAGTCGTAGTCGGTCCAGTCGGTGGCGTGTGCCAGGGCCCGGCGCACCGCGATCGCGATGCCCTCCGCCGTCAGCCCGTACATCACCGTGCCCGCGGGCAGCGCCGCCTCGATCCGCGCGGCGAGCCCGGCCGCGTCGGTGCCCGCCGGGGCGCCCTCCAGCGCGCCGTTGACCGCGTCCAGCGCCTCGTCCGGCTCCAGGAAGAAGTCGCCGGCCACCCGGACGTCGCGCAGCACGCCGCCGTCCGTCTCCACATCCACGACGACCAGCTTGCCGCCGGGCACCTTGTACTCTCCGTGCACCGCCTGGGCCCTCCGTTCCACTCCACGTGATCAACGCGCCGCCCGCCCGAGGTGTTCCCCGCCGGCCGGTACGGATCACGCCCCGTAAGAGAGTCGTCAAAGGCGAAGGGGTGGCCGTAAGAGGGGCGTCAACGGCGGTCAGAACCGGCCATGCGGGCGATTTCCTCTAACCGTCCACGTTGTTTCGCACCTCATTCCAGGAGTTCACGATGGCCGATCTGGCCTTCGTCGTCACCACGATCGTGTCGTTCGCGCTGGTGGCTCTCGTCGCCAAGGGGGTGACGAAGCTGTGACCGCCGAGAACATCGTCGGCCTGATCGTGGCCGTCGCCCTGCTGGGCTATCTCGTCCTCGCCCTGATCTTCCCGGAGAGGTTCTGACGGTGGGCCCCGTACTCGCAGGCTTCCTGCAACTGCTCGCCCTGATGGGCGTGCTGGCACTCGTGTACATCCCGTTCGGCGGCTACATGGCCCGTGTCTACACCTCCCCCCGGCATCTGCGGGCGGAGAAGTGGATCTACCGGGGCATCGGGGCGGACCCGGACGCCGGAATGACCTGGCCCGCGTATCTGCGCGGCGTCCTCGCCTTCTCGGCCGTGAGTGTCCTGTTCCTCTACCTGCTCCAGCGGCTCCAGGGGGTGCTGCCCGGCTCGCTGGGCTTCGCCCCGGTGAGCCCGGCGCAGTCCTTCGACACCGCCGTGTCGTTCGTGACCAACACCAACTGGCAGTCGTACTACGGCGAGCAGACGATGGGGCACGTGGTGCAGACCGCCGGTCTGGCCGTGCAGAACTTCGTCTCCGCGGCGGTCGGCATGGCCGTGGCGATCGCCCTGGTGCGCGGCTTCGCCCGCTCCCGCACCGGTGAACTCGGCAACTTCTGGTCCGACCTGGTGCGCGGCACCGTACGGATCCTGGTGCCCGTCGCCGCCGTGGCCGCCGTACTCCTGGTGGCCGCCGGGGCGATCCAGAACTTCTCCGGCATCCACGAGGTCGGCCAGTTCATGGGCGGCACCCAGCAGTGGAACGGCGGCGCGGTCGCCTCCCAGGAGGCCATCAAGATGGTGGGCACCAACGGCGGCGGCTACTTCAACGCCAACTCCGCCCACCCCTTCGAGAACCCCACCGCCCTGACCAACCTCCTGGAGATCTTCCTGGTCCTGGTCATCCCGTTCTGCCTGACCCGCACCTTCGGCGTGATGGTCGGCTCGGTGAAGCAGGGGTACGCGATCCTCGCCACGATGGCCGCCATCTGGGTGGGCTTCACCCTGCTGATGATGGCGGCGGAGTTCTCCCACCACGGCCCGGCGCTCCAGGCAGCGGGCGGCGCGATGGAGGGCAAGGAGACCCGGTTCGGCGTCGCCGGCTCCTCGATCTTCGCGGTGGCGACGACGCTCACCTCCACCGGCGCGGTGGACTCCTTCCACTCCTCCTTCACCGGCCTCGGCGGCGGCATCACCATGCTCGGCATGATGCTGGGCGAGATCGCGCCCGGCGGCGTCGGCTCCGGCCTGTACGGCATGCTGATCATGGCCGTGATCGCGGTGTTCATCGCCGGTCTGATGGTCGGCCGCACCCCCGAGTACCTGGGCAAGAAGATCGGCGGCCGCGAGATGAAGCTCGCCGCCTGCTACATCCTCGTCACCCCGACGCTGGTCCTCGTCTTCACCGCCGCCTCGATGGCGCTGCCGACCCCGCCGCACTCGATGCTCAATCCGGGCGCGCACGGGTTCTCCGAGGTGCTGTACGCCTTCACCTCCGCGTCGAACAACAACGGCTCGGCGTTCGCCGGACTGAACGCGAACACCGACTGGTTCAACACCACGACCGGGCTCGCGATGCTGTTCGGCCGGTTCCTGCCGATGGTGTTCGTGCTCGCGCTCGCCGGCTCCCTCGCCGGGCAGCGGCCGGTGCCGGCCACCACGGGCACCCTGCGCACCGACAAGCCGCTGTTCACCGGCCTGCTGGTCGGCGCGATCCTGATCATCACCGGTCTCACCTACTTCCCGGCGCTGGCGCTGGGCCCGCTCGCCGAAGGGCTGGCGTGATGACGACCCGAACTCCCTCCCACGAGGACGCGATGTCCACTCCCACCCTTGCGCCCCACCGGGACGCGCCCACCGGTCACCAGGCCGACGAGGGCCGCGTCGGAGCGGGCCTGTTCGACCCCAAGCAGCTGCTGAAGTCCCTGCCCGAGGCGGTGCGCAAGCTCGATCCGCGGGTGATGGTGAAGTCGCCCGTGATGTTCGTGGTGTGGATCGGCTCGGTCCTGACCACCGCGTTCTCCTTCCAGCACGCGAGCGACTGGTTCGGCTGGACCATCAGCGCCTGGCTGTGGCTGACGGTGATCTTCGCCAACCTGGCGGAGGCGGTCGCCGAGGGCCGCGGCAAGGCCCAGGCCGACACCCTGCGCAAGGCCAAGACGGACACCGTCGCCCGCCGGCTGGTGAACGGCGCCGAGGAACAGGTCCCCGGCACCGCGCTGACCATCGGCGACCTGGTGGTGTGCGAGGCCGGCGACGTCATCCCCGGTGACGGCGATGTCGTCGAGGGCGTCGCCTCGGTGGACGAATCCGCGATCACCGGCGAGTCCGCCCCGGTCATCCGCGAGTCCGGCGGCGACCGGTGCGCCGTCACCGGCGGCACGAAGGTCCTCTCCGACCGGATCGTCATCAAGATCACGACGAAGCCCGGCGAGACCTTCATCGACCGGATGATCGGCCTGGTGGAGGGCGCGGCCCGGCAGAAGACGCCCAACGAGATCGCGCTCAACATCCTGCTGGCCTCACTGACCGTCGTGTTCCTGCTGGCCTGCGCCACCCTGCCGCCGTTCGCCGACTACGCGGGCACCCATCTGACCATGGTGGTGCTGGTGGCCCTGCTGGTCTGCCTGATCCCGACCACCATCGGCGCGCTGCTGTCCGCGATCGGCATCGCCGGCATGGACCGGCTCGTGCAGCGCAATGTGCTCGCCATGTCGGGGCGCGCGGTCGAGGCCGCCGGTGACGTCTCCACGCTGCTGCTGGACAAGACCGGCACCATCACCCTCGGCAACCGTCAGGCCGCCGAGTTCGTGCCGGTGCGCGGGACGACCGAGGCCGAGGTCGCGGACGCGGCCCAGCTCTCCTCGCTCGCCGACGAGACCCCCGAGGGCCGCTCGATCGTCGTCCTCGCCAAGGAGAAGTACGGGCTGCGCGAACGCCATCAGGGCGAGCTGGCGGGCGCCGAGTGGATCGCTTTCACCGCGCAGAGCCGGATGTCCGGCGTGGACCTGGACGGCCGCCGCATCCGCAAGGGCGCCACCGCCTCCGTCATCACCTGGGTGCGCGAACAGGGCGGTGAAGTCGGCCCGGACGCCCAGGACGTGGCCGACCGGATAGCCGGGGCCGGCGGCACCCCGCTGCTGGTCGCCGTGCACGACGAGCGCGGCGCCCGCGTCCTCGGGGTCATCCACCTCAAGGACGTCGTCAAGGAGGGCATGCGCGAGCGGTTCGAGGAGCTGCGCCGCATGGGCATCAAGACCGTGATGATCACCGGCGACAATCCGCTGACCGCGAAGGCGATCGCCGAGGAGGCGGGCGTCGACGACTTCCTCGCCGAGGCCACCCCCGAGGACAAGATGGCCCTCATCAAACGGGAGCAGGCCGGCGGCAAGCTGGTCGCGATGACCGGTGACGGCACCAACGACGCGCCCGCGCTCGCGCAGGCCGACGTCGGCGTCGCGATGAACACCGGCACGTCGGCCGCGAAGGAGGCCGGCAACATGGTCGACCTCGACTCCAACCCGACCAAGCTGATCGAGATCGTCGAGATCGGCAAGCAACTCCTCATCACCCGCGGCGCGTTGACGACGTTCTCCATCGCCAACGACGTGGCGAAGTACTTCGCGATCATCCCGGCGCTGTTCGCGGCCGTCTATCCCGGCCTGGACAAGCTGAACATCATGCGGCTGTCCTCGCCCGACTCGGCGATCCTGTCGGCGGTCGTCTTCAACGCGCTGATCATCATCGCGCTGGTGCCGCTGTCCCTGAAGGGCGTGCGGTACCGGCCGATGAGCGCGGACAAGATGCTCCGCCGCAACCTCGGCCTCTACGGCCTCGGCGGCCTGATCGCCCCCTTCGCCGGGATCAAGCTCATCGACCTGCTCATCTCCCTCATCCCCGGAATCGGCTGATCGCCATGAACAACTCCGTCCCGAACACCGCCCGGTTGCTCTGGGCGGGCCTGCGGGCCCTGCTCGTGCTGACCCTGGTGACCGGCGTCGGCTACCCGCTGGCCGTCACCGGCGTCGCCCAGGCGCTGTTCCCCGGCAAGGCGAACGGCTCCGAGATCAAGGCGGACGGCAAGGTCGTCGGCTCCTCCCTCATCGGCCAACAGGGCTACAGCCTCACGTACTTCCAGCCCCGGCCCGCCGCAGGGCTCGGCACGAACTCCGTCAACACGCGGTACCAGCTGATCCTTTCCGGGGCGACCAACCTGGCCGCCGACAACCCCAAGCTCGTCCGGGCCGTCGAGGACGCCAGGGCGAAGGTCGTCAAGGACAACTCCGTGCCCGGCTACACGGTCAAGCCGTCGGACGTGCCCGCGGACGCGGTGACCTCCTCCGGCTCCGGCCTCGACCCGGCCATCTCCCCGGCGTACGCCGAGCTGCAGGTGCACCGGGTCGCCCAGCGCAACGGCCTGCCGGTCGCGCGGGTCGAACGGCTGGTGAAGGACCACACCCAGGGCCGTGCCCTCGGCTTCGTGGGCGAACCGCAGGTCAACGTCCTGGAACTCAACATCGCGCTGCGGGACCTCGTCGCGCGGCGGTGACGTACCGCCCGCCCGCGCACGGGAGCCGGCGCCCCCCTGGGAGACATCCCGGCGGCGCCGGCTCCCGCGGCATCCCTACGGACAGGAGAGTGACCCCATGACACGGGTGCTCGTGGTCGAGGACGACCCGCAGCTCGTACGGGCCCTCGTCATCAACCTGCGGGCGCGGCGCTACGGCGTCGACACCGCCCCCGACGGAGCCACGGCCCTGCGCCTCGCCGCCGCGCGCCGACCCGACGTGGTCCTGCTCGACCTCGGGCTGCCCGACATGGACGGCGTCGACGTCCTCCGGGCGCTGCGCGCCTGGACCCGGACGCCGGTCATCGTGGTGTCCGCCCGGCAGGCGTCCGGCGAGAAGGTCGCGGCGCTCGACGCGGGCGCCGACGACTACGTCACCAAGCCGTTCAGCATGGACGAACTGCTGGCCCGGCTGCGCGCCGCGGTCCGCCGCACCGAGGACACCCCGGCCGTCCCGGAGCCGGTCCGGGTGGAGACGGAGCACTTCAGCATCGACCTGCCGGCCAGGAAGGTGCTGCGGGACGGCAGGGACGTGCGGCTCACTCCGACGGAGTGGCAGCTGCTGGAGATCCTGGTGACCAACCCCGGCCGGCTGATCACCCAGCGGCATCTGCTCCGGGAGGTGTGGGGCGTCGCACGGACCGACAAGGCCAACTACCTGCGGGTCTACATGGCCCAACTCCGCCGCAAACTGGAGTCCGACCCCGCCCACCCCCGCTACCTGATCACCGAGCCGGGGATGGGGTACCGCTTCGAGGTGTGAGCGGGCGTGGATGGCCTCGGGGTTCGGGGTTCGGTATTCGATTGGGGCCCCGGCCGGCGGAGACTTCGGGATTTGGTGCAGGCACCGGTCAAGCTCCGGTTCCGGGCGCGGGGTCGGGCTCCGGCGACCGTCCGGAAGTTGGACCGCGCGTACGGGCGTTGGATGGTTCGGACTCTGGATGACGGTTGGGGCCGGGGGGCTTGGGTGCGGACGGATCGGTCCCGGCCGTAGGTCCAGGCCCTGGACGGCTCGGCCGCGCGGTGATCCAGACCCCCGACGGTCCAGGCTCCGGTCAGCTCGCCCTCGGACAGCTCGGCCCAGGGACGGCCACCCCCGGCCCCACCACCCCCCGCCTCACACTCCGCGTCGTCCGGCCCCCAACTCCCGCTCCACATCCCCGCTGTCCAGGCGCAGCCGCAGCGCGTTGCGGCGGTGTGCGTGTGCCAGGGCGGTGCCCAGGGGGGAGGGTGGGACGGCGAGGACGGGGCAGGTGGCGTGGGCGAGGCAGTAGCGGCTCACCGAGGGCCACAGGGCGCGGTGCAGCCGGCCGCGGCCACCGGCACCGATCACGAGGAGGTCGGTGTCCCGGCCGGCGAGCCGCACCAGCACGGGTCCGGGCGCGCCCCGCGCGACGAGCGCCGCTCCGGGCAACCCGGTCGACGCCCCGCCGAACATGGCGCGCAGCGCGCCGAGGAGACGTTCCGCGGCGAGCCGTTCCCACTCCGGGACCACCGTCGCCGCGGCCGGGAAGCGGCGCGCGGCGAGATCCCCCTCGGGCGGCTCCCAGGCCAGCACCGGCCACAGCTCCGCCCCGCACGAGCGCGCCTGGGCGGCGGCCCGCCCGAGCGCGGCGAGACTGCCCGGCGAGCCGCTGACCCCCACCAGCACGCGCGCCGCCGCCACCGGCTCCTGGTACTCGGACATCGCTTCCACCTTCTGCGGACGGCGGCCGGGAGACGACGACATCGCCCCGGCCGGGGCTTCTCGGGAGTCCCCTCCATCACACCCGCGTTCCAGGCCCCGGAACAGGGCGGACGCCCTTTCTTGGCGCTCCGCTGACGGCCGGTCCGCGCCCCTCCCGGCGGGGACGTCAGCAACCCGTCAAAGCCGCCCCGATCCCCGTCAGCGTCGCGTCAGGAAGGGCCCGGTGGGCGGGTGGTCCGGGCATACCGTCGACAGCGCACCCCGGACCGCCTCCCCGCGTCCGGGGTCTTTCGACTCCACACTCCCTGGCACACGGGAGGCACCCCATGACAGAACTCCGCTACGGCGACGACCCCGAGCCCCCCGAACCGCTCCCGGCCGGACCCCTGTACGTGCCGGTCCGGCCGGGACCCTCCGGATACGCGGTACGCCTCTTCCGTACCCCGCCCGGCGCGCGCACCGCCGTCGGCTTCACCTCCGTACCCCGGCTCACCGCCGCGCTCGGCCCCGGTCACGCCTTCATCCGCCTCGCGGGGACCGAACTGCGCACCCTGACCGCACCGCTCGGCGTCACCGCCCTCACGGTGGACCCGCAGTTCACCGCCCCCGCCCCGGCGCCGCTGGCCGCACCGGCCGCCACCCGCGCGCCGCGGGTCGCCCGGCTCGCCTGAACCGCCATCGCCTGAGCCGGGACCACCCGAGCCGGGACCACCTCGCGCCGGGACCCCCGAGCCAGGACCCCCAACCCGCGTCGCCCGAACCCGCGCCGCCCGCGCCGTGACCGCCCGAAAGAGGAACGCCGAGATGACTGCGATCCACGAACTGCCCGCACCCGCCGCCGCGTTGTCGGTCTGGCCCGCCTCCACCACCGAGCCCCGCGCGGGGGACCTCACGGTGGGCGGCGTACCCCTCGCCGAGGTCGCCGACCGCTTCGGCACCCCCGTCTACGTCCTGGACGAGGCCGAGGTCCGCGACCGCTGCCGTACCTACCGCGACGCCTTCCCCGACGCCGAAGTCCTGTACGCCGCCAAGGCGTTCCTGTGCCGGGCCATGGCCCGCTGGATGGACGAGGAGGGACTTGGGCTCGACGTCTGCTCCGCCGGCGAACTCGAACTCGCCGTCACCACCGGCTTCCCGCCCGAGCGGATCGTGCTGCACGGCAACGCCAAGACCCCGCGCGACCTGGCGACCGCGCTGCGCCTCGGCGTCGGCCGCATCGTCATCGACAGCCCCGGCGAGATCGCCCGGCTGGCCGCCGCCGTCGGCCCCGACGCCCGGCAGAAGGTGATGGTGCGCGTCGTGCCCGGCATCAGCGCGGGCGGCCACGACAAGATCCGCACCGGCACCGAGGACCAGAAATTCGGCCTCTCCATCCGAGACGGCTACGCCCTGCACGCCCTCACCCGCATCCTCGACCAGCCCAACCTCGAACTCACCGGCCTGCACTGCCACGTGGGATCCCAGATCACCAGCGTCAAGCCGTATCTGACCGCCGTACGCCGGATCGTGGGCCTGATGGCCCGGCTGCACGGGCAGTACGGCGTGGTACTGCCCGAACTCGACCTCGGCGGCGGCCACGGCATCGCCTACCGGCCCGGCGAGAGCGCCCTGGACCTCACCGCACTGGCCCGCAGGGTGCGCGCCGAACTCGCCGACGCCTGCGCCTCGTCCGGGCTGCCGGTGCCCCGCCTGCTCATCGAACCGGGCCGGGCCATCGCGGGCCCCGCCGGGATCGCGCTGTACCGGGTGCTGTCGGTCAAGCACACCGGCGAGCGGGTCTTCGTGGCTGTGGACGGCGGCATGAGCGACAACCCGCGCCCGGCCCTGTACGGCGTGCGGTACGCCCCCCGGCTGATCGGCCGCCCCAGCGCCGCCGACCCGGTCCGGGTGACCGTCGTGGGCCGGCACTGCGAGGCGGGCGACGTCCTGGCCGCCGACGCGGAACTCCCCGCCGACCTGCGCCCCGGCGACCTCCTGGCCGTACCGGTCGCCGGCGCCTACCACCTCTCCATGGCCTCCGGCTACAACCTGGTCGGCCGCCCGCCCGTGGTCGCCGTACGCGACGGCCACGCCCGGCTGCTGGTCCGCCGGGAGTCCCTGGAGGACATCCGCCGCCGCGACGTGGGCCTGTGACCCACGGCCGCCCCACCGGAGCACCCCTCCGCCTCCAGCACCCACAGCGGGGACAGGGAGCGGGAAGCGTCGGTAGCCTGGCGGCTGATGGCCGCCCGGCCGGAACCGGTCCGCACCCCCGCGAGGTGAGACGTGCAGTTCACCACCCGGCCCACCCTGCAAGGCACGTTCGGCATGGCCTCAGCCACCCACTGGCTGGCCGCCCAGTCCGCGATGGCGGTGCTGGAGGACGGCGGCAACGCCTTCGACGCGGCCGTGGCCGGCGCCTTCGTGCTGCATGTCGTGGAGCCGCACCTGAACGGCCCGGCGGGGGAGGTGCCCATCCTGCTCGCCCCGGCCGGCGGCGCGGTGCGGGTGCTGTGCGGACAGGGCGTGGCACCCGCGGGCGCCACCGCCGCGCACTACCGTGACCTCGGCCTGGACCTCGTGCCCGGCACCGGCCCGCTCGCCGCCGCCGTGCCCGGCGCCTTCGACGCCTGGCTGCTGCTCCTGCGCGACCACGGCACCAAGCCCCTCGACGACGTGCTGGCATACGCCATCGGCTACGCGGAGCACGGACACCCGCCGGTGGAGAACATCGGCGCGACCGTCGACAGCGTACGGACGCTGTTCGAGACGGAGTGGACGTCCTCGGCCCGGCTGTACCTGCCGGACGGCCGCGCGCCCCGCCCCGGCGTCCCGCTGCGCAACCCCGCCCTCGCCGCCACCTGGCGCCGGCTGCTCGCCGAGACCGCGCGGGCCGGGAACCGGGAGGCCCGCATCGACGCCGCCCGCGAGGTGTGGCGCGGCGGCTTCATCGCCGAGGCCCTGATACGGCAGTCGAAGCGCCCCACCCTGGACACCAGCGGCGAACGGCACACCGGGACACTCGACGCGGACGACCTCGCCAACTGGTCGGCGACGTACGAGGATCCGGTGTCGTACGACTGGAACGGCTGGACCGTGTGCAAGGCCGGCCCCTGGAGCCAGGGACCCGCCTTCCTCCAGCAACTCGCCCTGCTGCCACCGGAACTGCCCGAGTACGGCAGCGCCGACTACGTCCATCTCCTCGTCGAGGGCTGCAAGTTGGCCATGGCCGACCGGGAGGCCTGGTACGGCGACGCCACCGGGGTGCCGCTCGCGGAGCTGCTGTCGGACGAGTACAACGCCGCGCGGCGCACCCTGATCGGGCGCGAGGCGTCGTACGAACTGCGCCCCGGCGCCCCCGGCGGCCGTACCCCCCGGCTGCCCGAGTGGACCGGCAAGCCCGCGCCGCTCGCGGCCGAGGAGTTCGACCCGATGGGGGTGGGGGAGCCGACCGTGGCGCGGCTGTCCGGCGACCCCCGAGTGGCCCCCGACGGAGGGACGCGGGGCGACACCTGCCACCTCGACGTGGTCGACCGCTGGGGCAACATGATCGCGGCCACGCCGAGCGGCGGCTGGCTCCAGTCCAACCCCGTCGTGCCCGAACTGGGCTTCCCGCTCGGCACCCGGCTCCAGATGGCCTGGCTGGAGGAGGGCCTGCCGAACACGCTCACCCCCGGCCGCCGCCCCCGTACCACCCTCACTCCCTCCCTCGCACTGCGCGGCGGTGTCCCGGTCATGGCGTTCGGCACGCCCGGCGGCGATCAGCAGGACCAGTGGCAGCCGCACTTCTTCCTCGCCGTCGCCCTGCGCGCCCCGGTCCGCGGCGGCCTCGACCTCCAGGGCGCCGTCGACGCCCCCAACTGGCACAACGAGGCGTTCCCCAGCTCCTTCTACCCCCGCGGCCACCGGCCCGGCGCGCTGACCGTCGAGTCCCGGATGCCGGACGCGGTGGTGGCCGGCCTGCGCCGCCGCGGCCACCGCCTCACCGTCGGCCCCGCCTGGTCCGAGGGCCGGCTGTGCGCGGTCGCCCGCGACCCGGAGACCGGCATCCTGTCGGCGGCGGCGAACCCGCGCGGGATGCAGGGCTACGCGGTGGGCCGCTGAACGACCAGGTCCCCCGCCTTCCCCCGGCTCCCCGCCCGTCCTCCGCCCCCGGCTCGCGCCTGCCCCCGGTTCCCCGCCCGTCGGCCGCTTCCGGTTCCCGTCTGCCCCCGGTTCCTCGCCCGTCGGCCGCTTCCGGTTCCCGTCTGCCCCCGGTTCCCCGCCCGTCGGCCGCTTCCGGTTCCCGTCTGCCCCCGGTTCCCCGCCCGTCGGCCGCTTCCGGCTCCCGTCTGCCCCCGGTTCCCCGCCCGTCGGC
>NZ_JBWKES010000027.1:0-16917 GCF_056435325.1 Streptomyces sp. NPDC043952 | reverse complement strand
CGCTTCAGGCTCCCGTCTGCCCCCGGTTCCCCGCCCGTCCGCCGCCTCCGGCTCCCCGCCGGTCCGCTGCCTCCGGCTCCCGCCTGCCCCCGGCACCCCGCCCGCCGTCCCCGGCTCCCGTCTGCCCGCCGCCCCCGGCCCGCGCTGGCGGTGCCCCGGCATATCCTGAAGCCGAGTGGCCATCGGCTGACGAAGGGGTCCGAAGGTGCCGTCGATGCTCGATGCGGTCGTGGTGGGTGCGGGGCCGAACGGACTGACCGCAGCCGTGGAACTGGCCCGGCGCGGCTTCTCCGTGGCTCTGTTCGAGGCGTGCTCCAGCGTGGGCGGCGGCGCCCGCACCGAGGAGCTGACCCTGCCCGGCTTCCGGCACGACCCGTGCTCGGCCGCCCACCCCCTGGGGATCAACTCGCCCGCCTTCCGCGCCCTGCCCCTGGAGCGCTACGGCCTCGAATGGCTGCACGCCCGGCTGCCCATGGCGCACCCCTTCCCCGACGGCACCGCGGCCGTGCTCTCCCGCTCGGTCGCCGAGACCGCCGCCTCCTTCGGACCGCGCGACGCGGGGCCGTACCGGAGACTGGTCGAGCCGCTGCTCGCCCACTGGGACACCCTGGTGCGGGACTTCATGTCCCTGCCGCTGACCGCGCTGCCCCGCGACCCCGTCACCCTGGCCCGCTTCGGCCTCGCCGGGCTGCCGCCGTCCACCTGGCTGCTGCGCCGGTTCAGGGACGAGCGGGTCAAGGCCCTGTTCGCCGGGCTCGTCGCCCATGTGATGGCCCCGCTGGACGGGCTCGCCACCGGCGCCGTCGGCCTGGTCTTCGCGCTCGCCGCGCACGCCCGCGGCTGGCCGGTGGCCCGCGGCGGCTCCCAGGCCATCTCGGACGCGCTGGCGGCCTACCTCGCCGACCTCGGCGGCGCGATCCACACCGACTACGAGGTCAAACGCCTGGACGACCTGCCGCCCGCCCGCGCCTACGTCTTCGACACCTCGCCCGCCGCCGTCGCCCGCATCGCCGGCTTCGGCGGGTTCTACGACCGCTACCGCTACGGCCCCGGCGTCTTCAAGATCGACTACGCGCTGGACGGCCCGGTGCCCTGGACCGCCCCCGAGGCCCGCGTCGCCGGCACCGTCCAGATCGGCGCGAGCCAGGCCGAGATCGGCACCGCCCTGCGGGCCGCCTCGCGCGAGGGCCGCGCCCCCGAGAAGCCGTTCATGATCACCGTGCAGCCGAGTGTGGCCGACCCCGGCCGCGCCCCCGCGGGCAAGCACGTCTTCTGGGCGTACGGACATGTACCCAACGGCTGGTCCGGCGACCTCACCGACGCCATGGAGCGCCAGCTGGAGCGCTTCGCCCCCGGCTTCCGCGACCGCGTCCTCGCCCGCGCCGTCGCCGGCCCCGCCGAGATGGCCGCCCGCAACGCCAACTACGTGGGCGGCGACATCGCCTGCGGCGCCGCCTCCGGACTCCAGTTGCTGCTGCGGCCCCGGCCGACCCTGTTCCCGTACCACACCCCCCACCCGGCCGTCTTCATCTGCTCCTCGGCCACCCCACCCGGACCGGGCGTCCACGGCATGTCGGGCCACAACGCGGCGAAGGCCGTCTGGCGGAAACTGAGACAGACGTGACCTGCGGCGGGGGCCGGGGGAGAGAACCTGGCCCTCGGGCGGAGGCTGGGGGAGGCGACCTGGCCGCTGGCGGAGGCCGGGGGCGACCTGGCCACTGGCGGAGGCCGGGGGGCGGCCTGGCCCTCGGGCGGGGCTGGGAAAGGCGACCCGGCCTCCGGCGAAGACTGAGGCAGACGACGTGGTCTCCGGCGGAGGCCGGGACAGGCGGCCTGGCCTTCGGCGGAGGCTGCGGCAGACGTGACCTTTCGCGGAGGCCGGGGCAGAGGACCCGACCTCCGGCGGAGGCTGAGGCAGACACGACAGACATGGCATCCGGCGGAGGCTGAGGCGGTCATGACCGGCATCCTGCTCGTCCAGGGCGACATCACCCACCAGAGCGCCGACGCGATCGTCAACGCGGCCAACTCCTCGCTGCTCGGCGGCGGTGGCGTTGACGGCGCCATCCACCGCCGCGGCGGCCCCGAGATCCTCGCCGAGTGCCGCGCCCTGCGCGCCGCGCGCTACGGCCGGGGGCTGCCGACCGGACAGGCCGTCGCGACCACCGCCGGACGGCTCGACGCCCGCTGGGTGATCCATACCGTCGGACCGGTTCACAGCACGGCCGAGGACCGCTCGCCGCTGCTGGCCTCCTGCTACCGCGCGTCCCTGGCCGTCGCCGACACGCTCGGCGCCCGCACGGTGGCGTTTCCGGCCATCTCCACCGGCGTCTACCGCTGGCCGATGGCGGACGCCGCCCGGATCGCCGTGGAGACCGTCCGGTTGGTGGACACGGCCGTCGAGGAGGTCCGCTTCGTGCTGTTCGACTCGTCGGCGTACGAGGTGTTCGCCCGTCAGATCGGCTGATCCGGCCGCCCTTTCACGCCTCGCCGGCGTCCCCTTCGGGCAACTGCCTGACCCCTATCCGGAATTGTCCGGGCAGCAACGCGTAACCACCGCAACCCAGGCGGTGAGCAGGCTTGTTGGCGTGCCTCGGAGTGGCAAAGGTTCACCTAAGCGGGTGATAGCATCCCCGCGTCTGTGACCTTGGTCCCCTCGGCTCAGGCACCGCAGAAAACGGTTTCGGTCCGGTCCTCCGCGCGACCTGCCCGACCCTTTCGCGACCGGTCGTCCCGCACCGGTGGCGCGGTGCGCTTCCGCCAACGGCCGCAGGCTAACCGCCAGGAAAGGTTTCCATGATTCGAGACGCACTTGTCTGGTGCCTGGCTGTCGTCGCGGTGCTCGGCGTCGCCGCGGCCGTGGTCCTCAGTCGTCGCGCCAAGGCCATAGCGGCGAACAAGGACAGGTCCGAAGCCGCACTGACCCAGAGACTGAGCGAGGCCGACGGCCGGCTGGCCGCTTTACGAGCGGAGCTCCACCAGCACCGGGCCGACCACGCCAAGACCATCCAGGAAGCCGAGGAGGCGGCGGAGGACAGCACCAAGGCCGTACTCAAGGGCTCCGCCCGCTTCCTCCAGAGCCTCGCCGCCGAACAGCTCGCGCTGCTGGAGGAGATCCAGCGCAAGTACGGCGGCCACTCCGTCCTCGCCGACCTCCTCGAAGTCGGCCACGCCAACGCGCAGATGGCACGCAAGGCGCAGGGCATCGCGGTGATGTGCGGCGCCCCGCTGGGCCGCCGCAGCCGCGCCGCCAGCGTCTACGACGTGGTGCGCAGCGCCCAGGGGCAGATCCGCAACTTCCGGCGCGTGGAGATCATGCAGCAGACCGGCCTCGCGCTGAAGGCGTCGGCGGTCTCGCCCGTCGCCCTCGCCGTCGCCGAGCTGCTCGACAACGCTGCCAGCTTCTCCCAGCAGGGCTCGCCCATCGAGGTGACGTTCCAGCGGGTGCAGCGGAACCTGTGCATCGTCATCGACGACGCGGGCGTCGGCATGAACGACGAGGAGCGGCAGAAGGCCACCGCCCTGCTCTCCGGCCAGTACCGCCCCCGCCTCTCCCAGCTGGGCAACCAGCCCAAGTTCGGTTTCCCGGTGATCGGCCTGCTGTCCCAGCAGTACGGCTTCCGGGTGGACGTGACCGGCGTCTCCCGCTACGGCGGTGTGCGCGCGGTCGTGCTGCTGCCCGAGGAGCTGTGGACGGAGGAGGAGACGGCACCGGTGGATGAGGTCCAGCCCGTGATCGAGCAGCCCGGCGTTCCCGCCCGGCCCGAGCCGGTGGCGCGCACCGCGGGCGGTCTGCCCCGGCGCGGCGCCCGCCAGGTGCCCATCGCCAGCGTTCCCGACCAGGACACCGTCGGTCTGCCGCACCTCGCGGCGGAGGAGGACGCCGGCCGCGCGGCGGGCCGCAGCCTGGGTGCCTTCCAGCGCGGCACGCTCTCCGGCCGCAACCTCTCCGCGGCACCGTCCGAAGGGTCCGATGACACATGATCACAGACCTGTCGTGGATGCTAGAGGACATCGTGGCCAATGTGCCCAAGGCACGCCACGCCGTCCTGCTGTCCGCGGACGGCCTGCCCCGCGGGGCGACCGACGGCATGGCCCAGAAGGACGTGCGGACCATCTCCGCCGCCATGGCGGGCATGCAGTCGCTGAGCCGGGCCACCTCCCACTTCGCCGGGGACGGCCCGGACCGGCAGTGGAACCAGACCATCATCGAGTTCTCGCACGGCTGGATCTTCCTGATCGGCGCCGGGCAGGGCGCCTATCTCGCGGCGGCCGCGGCACCCGATGTCGACATGCAGCAGATCTCCTTCCGCATGCACCGGCTCGTCGCCCGGCTCGGCAACAACCTCACCTCGCCGCCACGGGTGCACGCCGACGAGGCCCCAGGGGAGCGCGCCCGGCGTGCCCCCGCCGGCCAGGAGACGGGCACCGGCATCCGGATCGCCGACCTGGACGAGGTGATCAGCGAGGTGCACGGCGCCCGGCACGCGGTCCTGCTGGGCGGTGACGGCCTGCCCCGCGGCGCCACCACCGGCATGAGCCAGGACCTGGCGGACACCATCTCCGCCGCGATGACCGGCATCCACGCCTACAGCAGGGCCACCGCCCAGTTCGCGGGCGTCCAGCCGGACGCGGCCTGGCGGCAGACGGTCATCGAGTTCCAGCACGGCTGGATCTTCCTGATCTCGGCCGGACGGGGCGCCTTCCTCGCCGCCGCGGCCCAGCACGACGCCGACATCGAGGAGTTCACCACCCGGCTGCACCGGGTCGTGCCCCGGCTCGGCGCCTATCTGTCCCCGCACGGGGAGGCGAGCCGCGCGTGAGTGACGAGCCCGACGAGGACCTGGAACTCACCGGCGCGTTAGTCCCGTTCTTCGTGATCACGAACGGACGCTCCCTGCCCCCGGAAGACGCCTACGGGCACACGACGCTCGTGTCCGCGAGCGAGCACGCCGCCACCACGGTGCGCACGCTCACCCCGGAGGCCCGGCAGGTGCTGGACCTGGTCATGGACGGCTTCCTGTCCGTGGCCGAGGTGGCCGCCCACACCCACCTGCCGCTGGGGGTCGTACGGATCCTCCTGGCCGAGCTGGAGGACAGCGGCCTGATCATCGCGCGGAAGCCGGTGCCTCGCGCGGAACGTGTCGACCGAGAAGTACTGAACGCCGTGCTCGACGGCCTCAGAGCCCGATTCGGAGCGTGATTCGTGTACCTGGACTCAGGTGTCCGTACGGCGGTGAAGGTGCTCGTGGTGGGGCACTTCGGGGTCGGCAAGACCACATGCATCGCCAGCATCTCCGAGATCGAGCCGCTGCGGACCGAAGAAGAGATCACCGAGGCCAGCGAGGGCTTCGACGATCTGTCGGGCACCCCCGACAAGACCACCACGACGGTCGCCATGGACTTCGGCCGTCTGACCATCAACGACGAGGTGGTGCTGTACCTCTTCGGCACCCCCGGCCAGGAACGCTTCAAGGAGATGTGGGAGGAGCTGTCCCGAGGTGCCCTCGGCGCGCTCGTCCTCGTCGATCCCGAGCGGCTGTCCGAGTCGTTCCCCATCCTCGACCTGGTCGAGCGGTTCGGGCTGACGTACGCCATCGGGGTCAACCACTTCGACGGCACGCCCGGCTACCCCCTCTCCGAGGTGCGCGAGGCCCTCAACCTGTCCGCGGACACCCCCGTCGTCCCCTGCGACGTCCGCAACGAGCAGTCGTCGGCCCACGCGCTGATCACCCTCGTGCACCACCTTCTCTCCCTCATCGACTAGGAGCCCCCCGCTCATGCAGCAGCGACCCGGCATAGAGCCGCCCCCCGGCTGCCCCGCACACGGAAACATCCCGCTCTACGGCCCCCGGTTCGGCTCCGACCCGGACGGCCACTACGCCTACCTGCGCAGCCTCGGCCCGAGCGCGCCGGTGGACATCGCGCCCGGCGTCGAGGTCGAGCTGGTCACCAGCTACGACGCCGCGCTCTACATCCTCCAGAACCCCGCCTCCTTCGTCCGCGACTCGCGGCGCTGGAACGCGCTGAACGAGGGCCGGGTGCCCGAGGACAGCCCCGCGCTGCCGATGCTGGCCTACCGGCCCAACGCGCTGTTCAGCGACGGCGCGGCGCACGCCCGGCTGCGTCAGGCCGTAACCGACTCGCTGGCCAGCGTCAACGAGCTCCAGCTGGTGCGCCAGACGCAGGCCTCGGCCGACTACCTGATCAGCCGCTTCAGCTCCGAGCGCATGGGCCAGGCCGAGCTGATGGCCGAGTACGCCCAGCCGCTGCCGCTGCTGGTCTTCAGCGACCTGTTCGGCTGCCCGCCGGAGATCGGCGACCGCGTCATCGCCGGCATCACCGGCATCTTCTCCGGCAGCAACGGCGCCGACCAACTGCTCGCCGAGGCGCTGAACGAGCTGATCGCGCTCAAGCGGCGCAACCCCGCCGAGGACCTGACGACGCGTCTGATGCAGCACTCTGCGCAGCTGACCGACGAAGAGGTGCTGCACCAGCTCGTCACCCTGCTGTCCGGCGGCACCACGCCGCTGTCCGCGGTGATCGGCACCGCGAGCGCGCTGATGCTCGGCGAGGAGTGGCAGTCGGGCCTGCCGGTCGAGGACGCCGTCACCCAGGTGCTGTGGAACTACGCGCCCATCGCCAACTACGCCGCCCACTACCCCACTCACGACGTGGAGCTGGGCGGCCGGGTGGTCAAGGCGAACGACCCGGTGCTGATCTCCTTCGCCGCGGCCAATACCGACCCCCGGCTCGCCGAGCACCGCGAACAGCTGAGCGCCAAGGCGCACTTGGCCTTCGGTGCGGGCCCGCACGCCTGCCCCGCCAAGGACCCGGCGTTCGTGATCGCGGTGACCGCCGTGGAGACGCTGCTGAACCGGCTTCCGGATGTCGAAGTCCGGATGCCCTTCAAGGACTTGAGCTGGGTCCCGGCGCCGTGGAGCCGCTCGCTGGTGGCGCTGCCGGTCCGCTTCACCCCGCGCATCGTGGTGCCCACGGCGGCACAGAAGGCGGAATCTCCGGCGGCGCCTTCCGGTAACCACGTCACGGTCGCACCCCGGCCGCCGATGGGCGGTGCCCCCAAGCCCAAGGCGGGCCTGTTCAGCCGCTTCCTGGCATGGACGCGGGGGGAGTGACGAAGGCAACTCGCCGCTCACATAGTCATTTTGTATATGCGTCAGAAGCGGAGGGTATGCATGCGGGCTGATGTCTAGATCAGAAAGGGTCATTGTGGAAACCATCGCCACTCAGCCCACCGACAGACGCCTCGCCATATCGCTGTTCCGCCGGCTGCGCACGCCCCAGGGCCAGGCCAATCCGTTTCCGGTCTACGCCGAACTGCGCAGCCGGGGGGCGGTGGCCCCCGCACCCTGGGGCGGCCACCTCGTGACCGGATTCGATCTCTGCGACCAGGTCGTGCGCAGCAGAGACTGGCTGGAGCCGGACGCCCGCTGGCGAGAACAGCAGGGCGACGGCACCCGCTGGACGGCCCCCTCCTCGCGGGAGATGAGCCGCACGCTGCCCGCCCTGAACCCTCCGGAGCACACCTGGGTGCGCCGCTCGGCCGGCATGTTCGACCGCGGTTCCCTGGACCAGATGCGCGGGATAACAGGGCAGTTCACCACCAAACTGCTCGACCATCTCGCCGAGCGGCTGGGCGACGGCGAGGCCGACCTGAACGAACTGGTCGCCGAGGAACTGCCGGTCGCCGTCATCGGCCACTGGCTGGGCCTGCCCACCGCCGATCACCCCCGGCTGCGCGAGCTGACCCACGACCAGGTGTTCACCCAGGAACTACTGCCCTCCGCCAGCCAGTTGGCGCTGTCGGACGCGGCCACCGCCGAACTGCGCGCCTACTTCACCGACCTGGTCCGCGAGCGGCGCGCCCGTCCGGGCGACGACCCGGTCTCCCGCTGGATCACGCTGTGGGACGGCATGGAGAGCGACCGGGACAAGGCCGACGAAGCCGTCTACTTCCTCGCCCTGTTCGTGCTCCTGGCCGCCCTGGAGACCACGACCACCCTGCTGTCCACCACCGTCCTGCTGCTCCTGGAACACCCCCGCCAGTGGGACCGGCTCACCGTCCAGCCCGATCTGGTGCCGGCCGCCGTCGAGGAGTCGCTGCGCTACGACCCGCCCACCCATGTCATCAGCCGCGTCTCCTCCCGCGACTGCGAACTGGGGGGCGTGGAGATCGGCAAGGACGAGATGGTCCACCTGCTGATCGGCGCGGCCCACCGCGACCCGGCCAAGCACGAGGACCCCGAACTGTTCAACATGCACCGCAAGCCCGCCCACCTCGCCTTCAGCGGCGGCATCCACTACTGCCTCGGCGCGCCGCTGGCCCGCCTGGAGGCCCAGACCCTCCTCCACCAGCTGGTCACGCGCTTCCCGCGGCTCACCCTGGTCCGCCGCCCGACCTGGGCCCCGCGCGTGGCCTTCAGACGACTGCTGAACCTGGACGTCACCCTCGCATGACCGACATGACTGATATACCCGTAACGGCCCCTCAGGCCGGCCCCCACCTCCCCTGCGCCACCACCGCGATCCAGGCGGACCTCGACGGACCCGTGCTGCGCATCCGGCTCGGCGCCACCCCGACGGACGACACCTTCACGGTCGCCGTCCTCGACGACCTCCTCGCCGTCCTGCACGCCCTCCACGACCGGCCGGACATCCGCGTCCTGCTGCTGACCGGGGCGGGCGACGACTTCAACCTGGGCGCCGAGCGCACCGAGTTCCAGACGGCCCTGGCACACGACCCCACCGGCACCGCCCTGCGTCGCATGAACGACAAGGCGCTGCGCGTGTGCGAGGCCCTGGAGACCACCCACGCCATCACCATCGCGCGGCTGCACGGCCGGGTGATCGGCGCGGGCCTCGCCCTCGCCTCCTACTGCGACCTGCGCGCGGGCGCCGACGACTGCCGGTTCCGCATGCCCGAGGTCGCCCTCGGCCTGCCCCCGGCCTGGGGCGGCGCCATGGGCCGGCTGATCGCCGAGGCCGGCATCTCGCACATCCGCGAACTCATGCTCACCGGCGAGAACTTCGACGCGGCCGCCGCCCAGCGGCTCGGCCTGCTGCACAAGGTCGCCCCCCGCGACGGCCTGGACGCGGCGGTCGACTCCTGGATCAGGCCACTGCTGCGGCGCACGCCCGAGGCGCTGGTCCTCACCAAGCGCATGCTGAACGGCTATGCGCGAGCCGCCCGCACCGCCGACGTGGGCCTGCTCGACGCCCATCTGCTCAGCGCCCAGCTGAGCCTGGCCGGGGCCGACCGACCGGCCCCGCCCGCCACCCCGGCCGCTTCCTGACCGGGCCCGGCCCCGTCCCCGCCGTGACGGGGCCGGCACGCTCCGACGACGAGCAAGCAAGCGGGCAAGCGAACAAGCGAGCAAGTGAACAAGCGAGCAACAGGCCGCCGCGGGGCCCGCGCGCGGCACGCCCGCGCCCCCGTGGCATCATCGGCCGGGGCCGGGACCCCCGGCCGGCAGCCACCGCAGAATCCGGCAGCCACCGCAGCGCCCGAGCCGCAAGGAGACCGATGAACCCCGCCGTCACCGCCCCGGCCACGGTGGGCACCGCCCTGCTGGACGACTTCTCGCTGGAGATGACCGGCAAGGACGTGCCCGCCCTGGAGGAGGCGCGGGGCAGCATCCCGCAGGGCACCCGGATCAACGTCACCTTCCTCGCGGGCGAGGACCACGCCACCCGGCTCGCCGCCGCCCGCGCGGTCCGCCGCCTCGGCTTCGTCCCCGTGCCCCACATCTCCGCCCGCCGGCTGCCCTCGTCCGCAGCCCTGGAGAAGTTCCTCGCGGCCCTCGCCGAGGACGGCACCGCGGACAACGTCTTCGTCGTCGGCGGCGACCCGGCCCGCCCCGAGGGGCCGTACGAGGACGCCCTCGCCGTCATCCGCACCGGACTGCTGGAGCGGTACGGCGTGCGCCACATCGGCATCAGCGGCTACCCCGAGGGCCACCCCGCGATAAGCGGCCCCGCGCTGTGGTCGGCGCTCACCGACAAGGCCGCCGCCATCGACGCGGGCCCCTTCACCGGCGACGTGATCACCCAGTTCGGCTTCGACGCCGAGCCGGTCCTCGACTGGCTGGCCGCCGTCCGCGCCCGCGGCGTCCACCTCCCCGTGCGCATCGGCGTCCCCGGCCCCGCCGGCATCCGCCGCCTCGTCGGCTACGCCACCCGCTTCGGCGTCAGCACCAGCGCCTCCGTCGCCCGCAAGTACGGCTTCTCGCTGACCAACCTGCTGGGCACGGCGGGCCCCGACCGCTTCCTGCACACACTGGGCGAACGGTACGACCCCGCGCGCCACGGCGTCGTCAAGGTGCACTTCTACACGTTCGGCGGGCTGCGCACCACGGCGGAATGGGCCGGCGGCTTCCGCGAGCGGACCCGGTAAAAGCCACCGCGAAGCCGGTCAAGGCCCCGCCGACCCGGTCAAGGCCCCCGCTGACCCGGTGAGGGCCGCCGCGAAGCCGACAGAGGTCGCGCGGAGCCGGCAAAGGCCCCCGCGGGCCCCTCCCGGCCCCCGGCCTACGTGTCGGAATTCCGCCAGCGCCGCGCCCCCGCGCTGGCCATCCTGGAGGCATGCAGACAGCGACGCACCTCGACCGGGAGCATTGCGTGCGCGCCGTGCAGTCCAAGGACGCGCGGTTCGACGGATGGTTCTACACGGCCGTGCTGACCACCCGGATCTACTGCCGGCCCAGCTGCCCCGTCGTCCCGCCCAAGCCCCGGAACATGACGTTCTACCCGAGCGCGGCCGCCTGCCAGCAGGCCGGGTTCCGCGCCTGCAAGCGCTGCCGCCCCGACACCAGCCCCGGCTCCCCGGAATGGAATCAGCGCGCCGACCTGGTGGCCCGCGCCATGCGCCTGATCGCCGACGGCGTCGTGGACCGCGAGGGCGTGCCCGGTCTCGCCGCCCGGCTCGGCTACAGCACCCGCCAGGTCGAGCGGCAGCTCCTCGCCGAGCTGGGCGCGGGGCCCCTCGCGCTGGCCCGCGCCCAGCGCGCCCAGACCGCGCGGCTGCTCGTCGAGACCACCGCGCTGCCCATGGCCCAGATCGCCTTCGCGGCCGGTTTCTCCTCCATCCGCGCCTTCAACGACACCGTCCGCGAGGTCTACGCGCTCACCCCGAGCGAGCTGCGCCGCCGCGTGCCGGCCGGCCGCGCGCCGGGCGACAGCACTCCGGGCACCCTGTGCCTGCGGCTGCCGTTCCGCGCCCCGCTCAACCCGGCCAACCTCTTCGGCCACCTCGCCGCCACCGCCGTACCCGGCGTCGAGGAGTGGCGGGACGGCGCCTACCGCCGCACCCTCCGGCTGCCGTACGGCCACGGGATCGCCGCGCTCTCCCCCCGCCCCGACCACATCGCCTGCCGCCTCACCCTCAGCGACCTGCGCGATCTGGCCGTGGCCATCGCCCGCTGCCGGCGGCTGCTCGACCTGGACGCCGACCCGGTCGCCGTCGACGACCGGCTGCGCACCGACGCGCTGCTCGCCCCGCTGGTCGACAAGGCACCGGGCCGCCGGGTGCCGCGCACGGTGGACGAGGCCGAGTTCGCGGTACGGGCCGTGCTCGGACAGCAGGTCTCCACGGCCGCCGCCCGCACCCACGCGGCCCGCCTGGTCATCGCGCACGGCAAACCCCTGGACGACCCCGAGGGCGGCCTCACCCATCTCTTCCCCGCGCCCGCGACACTGGCCGCCATCGACCCCGAGACCCTGGCGATGCCCCGCACCCGGCGCACCACCTTCACCACTCTGGTGGGTCAACTCGCCGACGGTACACTCCACTTGGGGGTGGAATCCGACTGGTCCGAGGCCCGTGCCCGGCTGCTCGCGCTGCCCGGCTTCGGACCCTGGACGGCCGACGTCATCGCCATGCGCGCCCTCGGCGACCCGGACGCCTTCCTCCCCACCGACCTCGGTATCCGCCGCGCGGCGGGCGACCTGGGGCTGCCGTCCACCGCCGCCGCGCTCACCACCCGCGCCGAGGCATGGCGCCCGTGGCGGGCGTACGCGGTGCAGTATCTGTGGGCGACCGACAGCCACCCGATCAACTTCCTTCCCGTGTAAGAAGGTTCTGCGTAAGAAGGTTCTGCCATGATCTGCCACACCGTGACCGACAGCCCGTACGGCGAGCTGACCATGGTCGCCGCCGACGGCGCCCTGAGCGGCCTCTACATGACCAGCCAGCGGCACCGCCCGCCCGAGGAGAGCTTCGGCCCCCGCGACGACTCCCCGCGCTGCTTCGGCGCCGCGCGAGAACAGCTGGAGGCTTACTACGCGGGCGAGTTGCGCGAGTTCACCCTCGAACTCAACCTGCGCGGAACCCCGTTCCAGCGCCGCGTCTGGGAGCAGCTCACCCGCATCCCGTACGGCGAGACACGCACCTACGGCCAACTCGCCGACGCCCTCGGCAATCCCGGCGCCTCCCGCGCCGTCGGCCTCGCCAACGGCCGCAACCCCATCAGCATCATCGTGCCCTGCCACCGCGTCGTCGGCAGCGACGGCAGCCTCACCGGCTACGGCGGCGGCCTGGAGCGCAAGCGCCGCCTGCTGGACTTCGAACGCGGCGCATCGCTGTTCTGACTCAGCCCGCCGCGTCCCCGGCCAGCGTGGCGAGCAGCCGGGGCAGCGCGGTGCCGATGGGCTCGCGGATCACCGCGTCCGCCCGGTCGTCGTACGGCGTCGGTTCCGCGTTGACGATGATCAGGCGGGCGCCGTGGTCGGCGGCGACGCCCGCGAGGCCGGCGGCGGGCTGGACCTGGAGGCTGCTGCCGACGGCGATGAACACCTGGCACGCCTTGGTGACGGCGACGGCCTGACCGAGCACCATCGGGTCGAGGTGCTCGCCGAACATCACGGTGGCGGACTTCAGGATGCCGCCGCACTCCCGGCACCGCGGGTCGTCCTCACCGGCGTCCAGCCGCTCCAGGGCGTCCTCCATCGGGCCCCGCGCGTGACACTGAGTGCACACGAACTCCCGCGCGGTGCCGTGCAGTTCGAGCACCTTGCGGGCGGGAAGCCCGGCGAGCTGGTGCAGCCCGTCCACATTCTGCGTGATCACCCGCACCGGCACCCCGGACCGCTCCAGCTCGGCGACGGCCCGGTGCGCGGCGTTCGGCTCGGCCTCCAGCGCCCGGTTGGCGCGCCGCATCCGCCAGGACCGCCGCCGGATCTCCGGATCGCCCATGTAGTACTCGTAGGTGACGAGCTTCTCGGCCTCGGGGTCCTGCCGCCACAGCCCGTTGGGGCCCCGGTAGTCGGGGATTCCCGAGTCGGTCGAGATACCTGCGCCACTGAGAATGGCCACGAGAGGCTTGCCCATGGGGCCGAGGGTAGGGCGCGGGGCCGGGCGGAGCGAATGGATATCGGCGCGCCGGGCCCCGGCACCGGCAGCGCCGTACAGGTCGGCACAAGCGCCGTACGGGTAAGTCCGCCCAGTGGTCAGTCCACCCGGTAGCCGTTCTCCAGCTCGGCCGGGCCGCGGCCGTCGGCGAGGACGTCCAGGGCGGCGAGGACGCGGCGGCCGAGGGCACCGGGGAGGTGCGCGGCGAGTTCCCCGCGCGGGACCAGCCGCCAGGACAGCAGCTCCTCCTCCTGGAGCCGGATCGCGCCCAGCTCGTCGTCCGTGAGCACCCCGCCGTCGTACACGTACGCCACCAGCGGCGGCCGCCCCGTGCCCGGCACCCAGTCCACGGCGAGCAGCCGCCCGAGTGGCCGGTCGAGCCCGATCTCCTCCAGCGTCTCCCGCCGGGCCCCCTGCCGGGGCGTCTCCCCGCGGTCCGACTCCACCGTCCCGCCCGGAAGGCCCCAGCCCTCGCGGTAGTTGGGCTCGACCAGCAGCACGCGGCCGGCTCCGTCCCGGAAGAGCGCGGCCGCCCCGGCGAGGACCCTGGGCAACCCGGCGATGTACGCGGCGTAGTCAGCGGTGGAGGTCATGCGGCAAGGGTATCCAGCCGGGTCCGGGCTATGGACCGGCCCGCGCCAGGCGCGCGGTGCGTTCGGCCAGCGCGCTGATCCGCGCCCCGTCGAAGCCGAACACCGCGCTGCGGACCGTGTCCTGGAGCGGGTCCTTCCAGTGGCCGGGCAGGGCGGCGGCGCCGGTGCGGACGCCGGCCACCGAGCCCGCCGTCGCCCCGTTGGAGTCGGTGTCCAGACCGCCGCGCACGGTGAGCGCGAGGGTGCGGGTGAAGTCGTCGTCGCCGTACAGCAGCCCCGCGGTGAGGACGGCCGCGTTCGGGACGGTGTGGATCCAGCCCCCGGCGCTCTCCCCGGTCGCGGTGTCCACGGTGTCCGCCCAGCCCAGCCCGGCCTCGTGCAGCGCCAGGACGCGCCGCACGGTACGGGCGAGGCGGCTGCTCGCCGGGATGGTGCCGAGTGCCTCGTCCAGTGCGGCCCGCACGGTCGGCGCGGTGAAGGCGGCGGCGATCAGCGCGGCCGCGAACATGGCGCCGTAGACACCGTTGCCGGTGTGCGACAGCACGGCGTCGCGGCGGGCCAGCAGGGCCGCGCGGGCGGGATCACCGGGGCAGACCCAGCCGAACACGTCCGCGCGGATCAGGGCGCCGATCCACTCCTGGTACGGGTTGTCGTACGTCGCCGTCAGCGGCGGCCGCAGCCCGTTCGCCAGATTGCGGTACGCCGCCCGTTCCGCGGTGAAGGTCTGGAGGTACGGCAGCCGCAGCAGCCACAGCCCGCCGACGTCCTCGGTGCTGAAGCCGAGGCCGCGGCTCTCCAGCAGGTGCAGCCCGAGGACCGTGTAGTCGACGTCGTCGTCACGGCAGCTGCCGTGGATCCCGCCGCGGACGCAGGAGCGCCACTCGGGGCGCAGCGCGGCGGCGTCGGCCGGGTCGGCGGGCTCGGGCAGGTAGTCGGTGAGCGGCAGCGCGCCGCACCGGCCGAGGTACCGGTCGATGCGCTTGCGGGTCCACACCTCGCCCTGCTCGACCGGCTTGCCGAGCATGTTGCCCGCGATCCGCCCGAGCCAGCCGCCGTGGATCCGGTCGCCGAGACCGGTGGGTAGGGGGCGCTCACTGCTCATGCCGGCCGTCTACCCCTTTTCCCCGTCCTGCCCTTCTCCTGCTCCGGTCCGGCTCAGCCCGTGGCCGGGGCATGACGGGGAGGGGACGCTGAGGTTAGGGTCGCAGCGGCGCGACTGGTCCCGACGTGTGCGGGGCCCGGAGAGCAAGGGGATGGCAAGGTGGCGCAAGCTGTGGGTGAGAGCCGTCGGGTACTCATCGCCGCGGACAAGTTCAAGGGCTCGCTGACGGCCGTGCAGGTCGCCGAGCGGGTGACGGCCGGGCTGCGGCGGGTGGTGCCGGATCTGGAGGTCGAGGCGCTGCCGGTGGCGGACGGTGGCGACGGGACGGTCGCGGCGGCGGTCGCGGCCGGGTTCGAGCGCCGCGAGGTGGCGGTGACCGGGCCGCTGGGGGAGCCGGTGACGGCGGCGTTCGCGCTGCGCGACGGCACCGCGGTGGTCGAGATGGCCGAGGCGAGCGGGCTGCACCGGCTGCCGGCCGGCGTCTTCGCCCCGCTGACCGCCTCCACGTGCGGCTCCGGGGAACTGCTGCGGGCCGCGCTGGACGCCGGCGCGCGGACGATCGTGTTCGGCGTCGGGGGCAGCGCCACGACGGACGGCGGCGCGGGGATGCTGGCGGCGCTCGGGGCGCGGTTCCTGGGGGCGGACGGTGAGCCGGTGCCACCGGGCGGCGGCGGCCTCGCGGCACTGGCCCGCGCCGACCTCTCCGGCCTGGACCCCCGCCTCTCCTCGGTCTCCCTGGTGCTGGCCAGCGACGTCGACAACCCGCTGACCGGGCCGAAGGGCGCGCCCGCGGTGTACGGCCCGCAGAAGGGGGCTTCGCCGGAGGACGTACGAACGCTGGACGCGGCGCTCGGGCACTACGTGAAGGTGCTGGAGGCGTCGGCCGGGGTGCGGGCGGCGGAGTACGCGGTGGCGCCGGGCGCGGGGGCGGCGGGCGGCATCGGCTACGGCGCGCTGCTGCTCGGCGCGCGGTTCCGGCCCGGCATCGAGATCATGCTCGACGTCCTCGGCTTCGCGCCCGCCCTCGCCCGCGCGTCCCTGGTGATCACCGGCGAGGGCTCCCTGGACGAGCAGACGCTGCACGGCAAGGCACCGGCGGGGGTGGCGTCGGCGGCGCGGGCGGCGGGGAAGCCGGTGGTGGCGGTGTGCGGACGCCTGGCGTTGCCGGAGGCGGCCCTGCACTCGGCCGGCATCAGCCGCGCGTACGCTCTCACCTCCGCCGAGCCCGACATCTCCCGCTGCATCGCGAACGCCGGCCCCATCCTGGAACGCATCGCCTCCGGCATCGCGGAGGACCTCCTGCTGTAACCCCCTATCGCCCACCCACCCACCCGAATCTGTCGGCTGGAGGGCGGGCGTAGAGGGTTTGGCCAGCTGAGGGGGGAGCAGGCTCGGTCGGCTGGGGAGGAGCGCAGGGGCCGCGGCTGGGGGGTGGGCGTCGCGGCGGGGGGCTCCTCCGCCGAAACGGTCGGCGGGAGATGCAGCCAGCTCGGTCCGTTATGGGTGAGGCGCCGGGGGTCTCCACCGTGTCTGTCGGCTGGGGAGCGCGGGCGCAGGAGGCTCGTTCTGCCGGGTGGCGCGTCTTGCGGGGGTTCTGGAGGCTCCTGCGTAAACGGTCGGGGGGAGCAGGCTTGGTCCGTTGTGGGTGGGGCGCCGGGGGGTTTCCGCCGTGTCTGTCGGCTGGGGGAGCGCGGGCGCAGAAGGCTCGTTCTGCCGGGTGGCGCGTCTTGCGGGGATTTTGGAGGCTCCTGCGTAAACGGGCGGGGGGTGCCTCTATGTCCTTCGTCAAGCGAGGCGTGGGGTTCTGGGTTCGTAGAAGGTTCCGTCGCGGAGCATGGCGAACAAGACGCTGATGC
>NZ_JBWKES010000026.1:58470-84498 GCF_056435325.1 Streptomyces sp. NPDC043952 | reverse complement strand
CGGACAGACCAACGCGAAGACAGCCCAGCAGGGCGTCAGTCAGTGCCCGGGTCACAACCGCCGGAACCCGAGTATCAGCATCAATGTCAGTGCCGTGTGCGACAGTGCCGTCGTGACTGAGATCAACACTCCGGTGCCCGCGCTGTCCGGCCTCGACGCCGTCGACTGGTCCGCGCTGACGCATGCCTACGGCCCGGCCGACGACGTGCCCGGACTGCTGCGCGCCCTGTGCTCTCCGGAGGCGGAACAGCGCCACAAGGCCCTGGACGCGCTGTACGGCAACATCTTCCACCAGGGCAGCCGGTACCCGGCCACCGCCGCCGCGGTGCCGTTCCTGGTCCGGATGGCAGCCGACCCCGCACTGCCCGACCGGGCCGCCTGCCTGGAGTTGCTGGCCGCGCTCGCCATCGGCTACGACGAGGCCCATCTGCCCGGCGGCGTCGCGATCGCCGAGTGGCGGTCCGCCGCCGAGGAGGTCCGCGCCAGGACCCGGAGGCGATACGCGCCGAGTACGACGCCTGGGTCGAGGCGGCGGCCGACGACAAGGAACGGCGGGTGCGGGCGTTCCGCCGCCACATGTACGACCACGACCAGCACCTGGAGGCCATGGCGGCGGAACTGGACGCCTACGACGCGGTGCGCGCGGGGATACCGGCCCTGCTGCCCCTGCTCGGGGACGCGGACGCGGCCGTGCGGGCGGGCGCCGCGTATGTGCCGGCCTGGTTCCCGGAGGCGGCCGGGGAGAGCCTGCCGCGGCTGCTGGCGGTGCTGGACGGGGAGCGCGAGCCGGGGGTCCTGGCCACCGCGCTGGTGACCGCCGGACTGCTCGGCGACGAGGAGAGCGGTCCCGAACTGGCGCTCCGGCTGCGGCCGTTCCTCACCGCCGCCGAGCCGGTGGTGCGCTGGGCGGCGGCCACCGCGCTGGCCCGGCTCGGCGGCCTGGGCGTCGAGGCGGCCGTCACCGCCGACGTGCCGGCCGAACTCGCCGCCGTGGCGGAGGAGCCGGGGCCCGACGCGCCCCGCGTGCCGTTCCACGAGGGGGACCTGCGCGGCTACTCCGCCGCCTCCCTCACCCTGCTCGCCGACCGGTACCCGCGGCAGGCCCTGGACGCGGTGACCGACGGGCTCGCCGCCACCACCGGACCGGCGAGCTTCTCCGTCGCCACCGCCGCCCTGCGCCTCGCCTTCGGCGAACCCGCCCCGGACGGACCCGGCGCCTTCACGGAGCTGACCGAACCCCAGCGCCGCCTGGTCCGGGTCCTCGCCGGACTCGACACGGCCACCTGGCAGTGGGCGAACTTCTGGGAGATCGTCCGCTCCTGGGGCCTGCCCACGCCCCGCGCAGCCCTGCGCGCCTACGCCGGACTGCCCGAGGAGTGACCGTGCGGGGGCGCTCGTATGCGGTGTGCCGATGCGCGGCGTGTGCGTACACGGTGTGCCCGTATGCGGCATGCGCGCACACGGTGTGCTCGTCCGCGATGTGCCCGTACCCGGCCTGCTCAGCTGAACGAGCCGTGCCGCCCCGCCCCCGAGGCGAACCGGGCGGCGCCCTCCGCGCTCTCGGCCAGCACGCCCATCCCGTGGCGGAGTTCACCGAGCAGCCCCTCCTCCTCCGGCAGGCCCTCCTGGTCGAGGACCGAGGCGCGGTCGCTGCGCAGACACGCCTGCGGGAACCGGGCGATCTCCGCGGCCAGCGCCTCCGCCTCGGCGCGGGCGGTGCCGTTCGGCACCACCCGATTGGCGAGCCCCATCGCGTACGCCTCCCGCGCCGGCACCGGACGGCCGGTCAGGACCAGGTCCATGGCCCGGCTCGTCCCGATCAGCCGGGGCAGCCGTACGGTCCCGCCGTCGATCAGCGGCACCCCCCAGCGGCGGCAGAACACGCCGAACACCGCGTCCTCCTCGGCCACCCGCAGATCGCACCACAGCGCGAGTTCCAGGCCGCCCGCCACCGCGTGCCCGGCGACCGCCGCGATCACCGGTTTGGTCAGCCGCAGCCGGGTCGGACCCATCGGCCCGTCGCCGTCCTCGGCCACCCGGTTGCCCCGCTCGGTGCCGATCGCCTTCAGATCGGCCCCCGCGCAGAACGTGCCGCCCTCACCCCACAACACCGCCACCCGCGCGTTCTCGTCCGCCTCGAACTCCCTGAACGCGGCGACGAGTCCGGCGGCCGTCGGCCCGTCCACGGCGTTGCGGGCCGCGGGCCGGGACAGGACGACGGTGGTGACGTACTCCTCGCGCTCCACACGGACCGGCACGGCGGGCACTCCCTCTCCAGACGGCTGGGAGGGCCACTCTGCCTCAGATGACCTTCAGCCGCACCAGCGCCCCCAGCGTCACCGCCCCCGGCAGCAACGGCGCCCACACCGTGATGATCCGGTAGGCCAGCACCACCGCCGTGGCCGGCGCCGCCGGACCGCCCACCGCGACCAGGGCCACGATCAGCGCGGCCTCGACCGAACCGAGGCCGCCCGGCGTGGGCACCAGGGCCACCGCGACCGTCGCCGCGAGATAGGCGAGCGCCATATGGGCGGCCGGCACCGGCAGCCGCAACGCCTGGCCGACCGCGGCGAGCCCGGCCGCCTGGAGCGCCGGGAATGCCAGCGAACCGCCCCACAGGGCCAGGGCGCGCACCGGCCGGGTGTGCACGGAGCGCGCCTCGGCCACGGCCTCCCGTACGAACGCGGCGACCCGGACGCGCAGCGGCCGTACCAGCGCCCCGGCGGCCACCACCGCCACCAGCAGCCCGGCCGCGCCCAGCAGCAGCGGCAGCGTCGAACCGTCCGGCAGCAGCGGGCCGAGCCGCAGCGCGTCGGGGAAGGCGAACAGCAGGGCGGCCAGCAGACCGAGCCGGCCCGCGCTCTCCGCGAGCAGATACAGGGCGAGCGCGGCCGTGGAGCGGGCCGGCGGCACCCCGCACACGGTCATGAAGCGCAGATTCACCGCGCCCGCGCCGAGCCCGGTGGGCAGCAGATGGTTGGCCGAGGCCGCCGCGAACTGGGTGGCCAGCAACCGCCCCTTGGGCAGCGCCTGCACCACCGCGCCCTGCCGGGTGACGGCCGCCGCCACCCAGGTCAGACAGGTGGCACCGGCCGCCGCGAGCAGCCAGGGCCAGGACGCGGTGCGCAACTGCCCGGCGCCCGCGGCGAGCAGCGAGCGATTGCGCACGGCGGCCACGGCGACCAGCGCGAGCGGCAGCAGGCACAGCACCTGGCGGACGGGCACGCGACGGGGCAGGCCACGGGGGAATCGGGCCCGAGTGAGCGGGGGAGTGGGGACGGCAGTCACATCCGCAGAGGGTCGCGGTGCCGCCCCAACGGCGGATGGCATCGCCGGGGACGGCGGCTTACAGGCAGTGGTCGGCGGAGTCATGCGGCCGTCCCATTCATCGGGAGCGCCCCGAAAGCCGGACCCCGGAGATCCGGGCCCCCGGTTCCCGGACGCCGGTGCGGGTGAAAAGTGTCGGACCTTGACCTCAACGAAGCTTGAGGTTCTACGTTCTCCTCATGAGCATGGAGACCACCGCATGGACGCAGCTGCACAGCGTGATGAACGCGCAGGCCGACCGCCGTCCGCTCGCCCGCGCCACACTGCGCCGCATCGCCGCCTTCGCCCGCCCGCACCGCGCCGGCATCGTCCGCTTCGTCCTGCTCGGGGTGGTGACCGCCCTGCTCGCCGTGGCGACTCCCGTGCTCGCCGGACGGGTCGTCGACGCCATCGTGTCCGGGCACGACTCCGGGACCGTGGTCCGCCTGTCCCTGCTGATCGCCCTCGTCGCGCTCGCGGAGGCCGGCCTCGGCATCCTCGGCCGGCGCCTGTCGTCCACGCTCGGCGAGGGACTCATCCTCGACCTCAGAACGGCCGTGTTCGACCACGTGCAGCGCATGCCCGTCGCCTTCTTCACCCGGACCCGCACGGGAGCGCTGGTCAGCCGGCTCAACAACGATGTGATCGGCGCCCAGCGGGCCTTCGCCAACACCCTCTCCGGCGTGGTGACCAACCTGGTCACCCTGCTGCTCACGCTCGCCGTGATGCTCACCCTGTCCTGGCAGATCACCCTGCTCGCCCTCGTACTGCTGCCCGTCTTCGTGCTGCCCGCGCGCCGGATGGGCAGCCGGATGGCCCGGATGCAGCGGGAGGCGGCGGCGCTGAACGCGGCCATGGGCACCCGGATGACCGAGCGGTTCTCGGCGCCCGGCGCCACCCTGGTCAAGCTGTTCGGCCGCCCCGAGGAGGAGTCGGCGGAGTTCGCCGCCCGCGCGGCCCGCGTCCGGGACATCGGGGTGCGCACGGCCACCGCCCAGTCGGTGTTCATCACCTCCCTCACCCTGGTCTCCGCGCTCGCCCTCGCCCTCGTCTACGGCCTCGGCGGCTGGTTCGCGCTGCGCGGCACCCTGGAGGCCGGCGCGGTCGTCTCGCTGGCCCTGCTGCTGACCCGCCTGTACGCCCCGCTCACCTCGCTCGCCGGGGCACGGGTGGAGGTGATGAGCGCGCTGGTCAGCTTCGAACGGGTCTTCGAAGTGCTCGATCTGAAGCCGCTGATCGAGGAGAAGCCGGACGCGACCGAGGTGCCCGAGGGCCCGGTGGCCGTCGAGTTCGACGCCGTCCGCTTCGCCTACCCGGCCGCCGACCAGGTCTCCCTCGCCTCCCTGGAGGAGGTCGCCGCCCTCGACACGCGCGGCGGCACCGAGGTCCTGCACGGCATCTCCTTCCGCGCCGAACCCGGCCAGACCATCGCCCTGGTCGGCTCCTCCGGCGCCGGGAAGTCCACCATCGCGCAGCTGCTGCCCCGGCTGTACGACGTCGACGCGGGCGCCGTCCGGGTGGGCGGGGTTGACGTGCGCGACGTGACGGCGGCCTCGCTGCGGGCCACGCTCGGCATGGTCACCCAGGACGGCCACCTCTTCCACGACACGGTCCGCGCCAACCTGCTGCTCGCCCGGCCCGACGCCACCGACGAGGAACTGTGGGACGCCCTCGGCCGCGCCCGCCTCGCCGAGGTCGTAAGGTCCCTGCCCGACGGCCTCGACACGGTCGTCGGCGAGCGCGGCTACCGGCTGTCCGGCGGCGAACGCCAGCGGATGACGATCGCCCGGCTGCTGCTGGCCCGCCAGCGCGTCGTCATCCTCGACGAGGCCACCGCCCACCTGGACAACACCTCCGAGGCCACCGTCCAGGAGGCCCTCACCGAGGCACTGGAGGGCCGCACCGCCGTGGTCATCGCCCACCGCCTGTCGACCGTCCGCGCCGCCGACCAGATCCTCGTGATCGAGTCCGGCCGGATCGCGGAACGGGGCACGCACGAGGAACTGCTGGCGGCGGCCGGGCGGTACGCGGAGCTGTACCGGACCCAGTTCGCGCAGGGGGACGGGGCCGGGGCGGCGGTGGCCGCGCGGACGCAGGTGGAGGTGGAGGCGGTCTGACCCGGCGTCCGCTCCGGGCCCGAGGGTGAAACCCCCCGGCTGGCAGGGGAGATGGAAGGGGGGTTTTCCCCAGCGACGGCGGCCGCGGCCCGTGGTTAGAGTTCTGTGCAGACAGAGCGGACCGAGAGCGGACCGAGAGGCGGGAAGGGGGACACCGATGCCGTACCGATCCATAGGCACACCGATACCGGCACCGGCACCGGGGCCCCGCGGGACGCGCTGACAGAGCGTGCCCTGACGCGGCGACCGACGTGCCCCGTACCGGTGAGGCCCTGCCCCCCGCCCCACGTGTGAGCCCCGCGAAGCTGGATACGCGGAGCGCACGGCACCACGGTCCGTCCGGAAGGCCCCTCTGCCATGACCAGCGAAAACGCGCCCGCTCCGGGCTCGGAGATCACCCTGAGGGTGAACGGCAAGCCGCACACCCTGTACGTCGACCACCGCCGCGTCCTCCTGGACCTGCTCCGCGAGGACCTGGGACTCACCGGCGCCAAGAAGGGCTGCGACCACGGCCAGTGCGGGGCCTGCACCGTGCTGGCCGGAGGGCGCAGGCTCAACAGCTGCCTGCTGCTGGCGGTGACCCTCGACGGCGCCGAGGTCACCACCGTCGAGGGCCTGGGCGGCGACGGCGAGGAACCGCACCCGCTCCAGCGCGCCTTCCTCGACCGCGACGCCTTCCAGTGCGGCTACTGCACGCCGGGCCAGCTCTGCTCCGCCGCCGGCATGCTCGCCGAGGCCGCGGCCGGCCACCCCTCCCACGTCACCGACCCCGCCGCCCCCTCCGGCCGCCCCGTCACGCTGGACCGGACCGAGATCCGCGAGCGGATGAGCGGCAACCTGTGCCGCTGCGGCGCCTATCCGGGCATCGTCGCGGCAGTGGAGGACGTGATCCGGTGAACGGCTTCGGATACCTCAGGCCCACCACGCTCCAGGAAGCCGCCGAGGCGTACGCCGCCCACCCCGGCGCCCGCTATCTGGCCGGCGGCACCAACCTGGTCGACCTGATGAAGCTCGGCGTCGAACACCCCGCCTTCCTCGTCGACGTCGGCGCCCTGCCCCTGGACGGCATCGAGGAACTGCCCGACGGCTCCCTGCGGGCCGGTGCCACCGTCCGCAACAGCGACCTCGCCGCCGACCCGCGCGTCCGCGACCGCTACCCGGCGCTCTCCCAAGCCCTCCTCGCCGGCGCCTCCGGCCAGCTCCGCAACGCCGCCACCACCGGCGGCAACCTCCTCCAGCGCACCCGCTGCCCCTACTTCCAGGACCTGGACAAACCCTGCAACAAGCGCGAGCCGGGCAGCGGCTGCGGCGCCCTGGCGGGCGTCCACCGCGACCACGCGGTCCTCGGCTGGTCCGAGCAGTGCGTCGCCACCCACCCCTCCGACATGGCCGTCGCCCTCGCCGCCCTGGACGCGCAGGTCGAGCTGTACGGCACCGACGGCACCCGCAGCATGCCGGTGGCCGACTTCCACCGGCTGCCCGGCGAACACCCGGAGCGGGACACGGAGATCCGCCCCGGCGAGATCATCACCGGCGTGCTCCTGCCGGCCGCCACCGCCGGGCTCCCCTCCGCCTACCGCAAGGCCAGGGACCGCGCGTCGTACGCCTTCGCGCTCGCCTCCGTGGCCGCCGTACTGCGGCTCGCGGACGGCGTGATCGAACAGGTGGGTCTCGCCTTCGGCGGGCTCGCGCACAAGCCCTGGCGGGCCCGCCGCGCCGAGGAGGCCCTGCGCGGCGCCGCCCCCACCCCGGCCGCCCTGGAACGCGCCGTCGACCTCGAACTGGCCGCCGCCCGGCCCCTGGGCGAGAACGCCTACAAGGTGCCCCTCGCCCGCAACCTCGCCCTCGACGTCCTCGGCCGCCTCACCCCGGCCCCCGCCGTGGCCTGACCGCCCCCACCGGTGACAGGAGGATTCATGGCACCCCACCAGGTGACACACCAGGTGACAGGAGCACCCGTGCCCCCCACCGAGACCGTCCTCGGCGCGCCCGCCGAGCGCCTGGAGGGGCGGCAGAAGGTCACCGGCGCCGCCCGCTACGCCGCCGAGCACCCGCTGCCCGGCCGCGCCCACGCCTGGCCGGTGCCCGCCGCCGTGGTGCGCGGCCGGGTCGCCGAGGTGGACAGCTCGGCCGCCCGCGCCCTGCCCGGCGTCCTCGCCGTCCTCACTCCCGGCGACGCGCCCAGGGTCGCCGCACCCGAGGACGCCACCCTCGCCGTCCTCCAGGACCCGCACGTCCCGCACCGGGGCTGGTGCGTCGCCCTCGTCGTGGCCGAAACCCTGGAGACGGCGCGGGCCGCCGCCCGGCTGGTGCGCGTGCGCTACGACAGCGAGCCGTACGACATCGCACTGACCGAGGACCACCCGCGGGCCTACGAACCGGACGAGGCCAACGCCGGACTGCCCGGCCGCGTCGAGTACGGCGACCCCGAGGCCGCCCTCGCCGCGTCGGGGACCGCCGTCGACGTCTCCTACCGGGTGCCGCCGCTGCACAACCACCCCATGGAGCCGCACGCGACCACGGCCCACTGGGACGACGACCGGCTCACGGTGTACACCTCAAGCCAGGGCGGTACCACCGCCCGCGGTGTGCTCGCCCAGATGTTCCAGCTGCCCGAGGATCACGTCACCGTGGTCAGCGAACACGTCGGCGGCGGCTTCGGCTCCAAGGGCACCCCGCGCCCCGACCTGATCCTCGCCGCGATGGCCGCCCTGCGCACCGCCCGCCCGGTCACCCTCGCCTACCCCCGCCGCTACCTGCCCACCGTCGTCGGCCACCGCGCCCCCACCCTGCACCGGCTGCGCCTCGCCGCCGACCCGGACGGCCGGCTGACCGCGCTGGTGCACGAGGTCACCACCCACACCTCACGGGTGAAGGAGTTCGTGGAACAGGCCGCCGTGCCCGCCCGCGTCATGTACGCCACGCCGAACCTGCGCACCGCCCACCGCGTCGTCGCCCTGGACGTGCCGACCCCCTCCTGGATGCGGGCCCCCGGCGAGTCGCCCGGTATGTACGCCCTGGAGTCCGCCGTGGACGAACTCGCCGAGGCGCTCGGCATGGACCCGGTCCAGCTGCGCATCCGCAACGAGCCGGAGCGCGAACCCGGCAGCGGCAAGCCGTTCAGCAGCCGGCACCTGGTGCAGTGCCTGCGCGAGGGGGCCCGCCGGTTCGGCTGGGCGGACCGCGATCCGCGCCCCGGCGCCCGCCGCGAGGGGCCCTGGCTGCTCGGCACCGGCGTCGCCGCCGCCACCTACCCGGCCTCCGCGGTCCCGGCCACCGCCACCGCCCGCGCCCTGCCCGACGGCACCTTCACCGTGCGGATCAACGCGACCGACATCGGCACCGGGGCGCGTACCGTCCTCGCCCAGATCGCCGCCGACACCCTCGCCACCACCCTGGAGCGGGTACGCATCGAGATCGGGCACAGCGACCTGCCCCCGGCCTGGCTGGCCGGCGGCTCCACCGGCACCGCCTCCTGGGGCTGGGCCGTACACGACGCCTGCGCCGACCTCGCCGACCGGCTCGCCGTCCGCGAGGGGCCGCTGCCCGCCGGCGGCCTCGAAGCCCACGCCGATACCGCGGGCCGCGCCGACGCCGAAGTCCCCTACGCCCGGCACGCGTTCGGCGCCCACTTCGCCGAGGTCGCCGTGGACAGCGTCACCGGCGAGACGCGGGTGCGCCGGCTGCTCGGCGTCTTCGCCGCCGGGCACATCCTCAACGCCCGTACCGCGCGCTCCCAGTTCACCGGCGCCATGATCATGGGCCTGGGCATGGCCCTCACCGAGAACAGCACCCTGGACCCCGCGTTCGGCGACTTCCCCGAGTGCGACCTCGCCTCCTACCACGTGCCCGCGAACGCCGACGTGCCCGACATCGAGGCACACTGGATCGACGAGGACGACACCCACCTCAACCCCATGGGCAGCAAGGGCATCGGCGAGATCGGCATCGTCGGCACCGCCGCCGCCATCGGCAACGCCGTCCACCACGCCACCGGCGTCCGCTGCCGCGAACTGCCCCTCACCCCCGACCGGATCCTCGCCGGCCTGCCGGCCGCGGGGTGACGATCCGGCCAGGGGTCGAACTCCGGGCCGAAGCTGTGTAAGTTCACCTGCGTTGTCGTTGTGCTGTGTTGCTGGAGGTGTGTGGGCTGTGCTGATGACCGGCAAGGTGCTGCGTTTCGACGAGGTCCGCGGATACGGGTTCATCGCCCCGTCCGAACCGGGCGAGGATGTCTTCATGCACGCGAACGACCTGCTGGACGAGAAATACCTCTACCACGAGGGCAGCGAGGTCGAGTTCCACATGGAGATGGGCGAGAAGGGCCCGAAGGCCTCCCAGATCCGGCTGGTCTACCAGCCCTCCTCGCACCGCCTGCCCAACCGCCCGGTCTTCTCCGACGGTTCGGCCGCCGCGCGCCCCGCCGCCGCGCCGTCCGGTGAGAGCACCGGCGCGGGCCGCTTCCGCACCGAACTGACCGAGGTCCTGGTCACCTCGGTCGACTCCCTCACGGCCGCGCAGATCCGCCAGGTCAGGGAGCGTGTCGTCGAACTGGTCCGGGAAAAGGGCTGGTTGACCGCCTGACCGCCTGACCTCCTCCGCCTGACCGGGTGCGGCGGGTGCCTCGGCCGGACCGGCGGAGCACCCGCCCGCCCGACTCCCCGTCCCCGGCCCCTGGAGCACACCGTGACGACAGCCTGCCCGACCGGCGACCCGTGGGTGCGCCGCTTCCACCCCGCCCGGCAGGACTCCGGCCGGCTGGTGTGCTTCCCGCACGCCGGCGGCTCGGCGAGCTTCTACTTCCCGTTCTCCGCCGCCCTGCGCGACGCGGCCGACGTGGTCGCGGTGCAGTATCCGGGACGGCAGGACCGGCACGCGGAGAAGGGCATCGAGACCATCGCGGAGCTCGCGGACCGCGCCCATGAGGCGCTCCAGCCGTACGCCGACCGCCCGTTGACCTTCTTCGGGCACAGCATGGGGGCGATCGTCGCCTTCGAGGTCGCCCGCCGCTTCGAACGCGACGGGGAGGGCCCCGTCCACCTCTTCGCCTCCGGGC
This sequence comes from Streptomyces sp. NPDC043952, assembly GCF_056435325.1. Lineage (NCBI taxonomy): Bacteria > Bacillati > Actinomycetota > Actinomycetes > Kitasatosporales > Streptomycetaceae > Streptomyces > Streptomyces sp. NPDC043952. Next base: position 74,019 of record NZ_JBWKES010000026.1, on the reverse strand, counting down.
GCCGCGCCCCGTCCGCCTCAGCGGGCGAGAACGTGCACCAGCGGGATGATAAGGGCCTCATCGCCGAGCTGCGCCGGCTCAGCGGCACGGACGACCGGCTGCTGGACGACGAGGAGATCCTGCGCATGGTCCTCCCGGCCCTGCGCAGCGACTACACCGCCATCGAGACCTATCGCGCCACGCCCTCCACCGTCATCGCCGCCCCCATCACCGCCCTCACCGGCGACGCGGACCCCCGCGTCAGCCCCCGGGAGGCGCACGCCTGGCGCGGCCACACCACCGGCCCCTTCGACCTGGAGGTCTTTCCGGGCGGCCACTTCTACCTCTCCGACCGGGTCACCGAGATCGCCGCGCTCCTGCGCACCCGGCTGACGGCCCCGGACCCCCGCTGACCAGGGCCAGAAGAACAAAGCCCTGAAGCACAAAGCCTTGCCGATCAGAGTCTCAGCATCAGGTGCCGCGGCCCCCGCAGCATCGCGTTCTGCCGGTACGGCGGCGGGTCCTCGACCAGTTCCGCCGTGGCCAGCCGGGGCAGCAGCGCGGCGAGCGCGGACCGGGCCTCCAGGCGGGCGAGCGGGGCGCCGTAGCAGAGGTGGATGCCGGAGCCGAAGCCGAGGTGCTGGTTGTCGGAGCGGGCCGGGTCGAAGCGGTCGGGGTCGGTGAAGCGGCGCGGGTCGCGGTTGCCCGAGGCCAGGGCCAGGATGACGGAGGAGCCGCGCGGGAGCGTGGTGCCGGCGATGTCGAAGTCGGCGAGGGGGATGCGCTCGCGCATGTGTACCGGGGGTTCGAAGCGCAGCAGTTCCTCCACCGCCCCCGGCAGCAGCTCCGGTTCGCGGCGCAGCCGGTCCAGCTCCTCGGGATGGCGCAGCAGGGTCAGCACCCCGTTGGCGATGAGGTTGACCGTCGTCTCGTGTCCGGCGATCAGCAACAGCACCGCCGTCTCGGCAAGTTCCTCGCGGGTGAGCCGCAGCTCGGGGTCGGGTTCGCTGACGAACGCGGACAGGAGGTCGTCGCCCGGACGGTCGCGCCGCTGCTCGGCCAGGCCCACCAGATAGCCGCCCATCTCCTGGCGGGCCCGCTCCGCCTCGTCGCGCGGTGCCGAGCTCGCGTCCGGCCGTACGTCGGCGGACGCCACCAGCGTGTCCGACCAGGCGCGGAACAGCGGTTCGTCCTCGTGCGGCACGCCGAGCAGCCGGCAGATCACCGTGACCGGCAGCGGATAGGCGAACTCGTCCACGACATCGACCTGCCCGCCGGACTCGAACGGCGCCAGCAGTTCCTTGGTGATGTTCTCGATCTCGGCGCGCATCCCGTCCGCCCGGTGCGGCGTGTGCGGCGGGCCGAACGGCCGCATGGCCAGCGTGCGCAGCCGGTGGTGCTCCGGGTCGTCCAGGCGCAGGAACGGCGGCTTGGCGGTCACCAGGCCGCGGGTGCGCGGGTCGGCGCTCATCCGGGGATCGTGCAGCAGCGCGGCGACCTCGTGGTAGCCGCCGACCAGCAGGCTGCCGTCGGACTGCGGCACCACGGCGCCGGCCTCGCGCAACTGGGCGTACAGGGGGTAGGGGTCGGGGCGGCTGGCGTAGTCGGTGATCCTGGCCAGCAGGGTGCCGGAGTCCATGGCGGCTCCTCGAAGTGGGCGTGGGCGGCGGGCCGCCGCCGGTTCATACGACCGTCAGCCGGCGGTCCGGGAGATAGCCGGTCAGCGCGACCGTCGGGCCGTGGGACAGCACCGACGGGTCCGGTACGTCGGACGGGACCGGGATCTCGGCCGCGATGGCCCGGTCGGCGGCGCCCGCCGGGGGCGGGAACGGCGCGCCGGTCTCGATCAGGTGCTGGTAGTAGTCGAGCGACTTGGCCATGTCGACGGTGACCGCGGCGGTGACCCGGCCCCGGTAGCCGTAGACCATGGCGAGCCGGCGCGCCTCCAGCGAGCCCTGCGCGATGACCACGTGGTCGGAGTAGGTGGGCACCCCCACCGACTTGATGTTGAGCCCGAACTGCGTCGACCAGAACGTCGGCAGCGCCAGGTGCGGGCGGCGCAGCGGACCGGGGCTGACCATGTTGTGGGCGGCCACCTCGGCCTGGACGACCGCGTTGCCCCAGTGCTCCAGGGACAGCAGCTGGTAGCCGAAGAGGGGGTGCGGGAAGCGGGAGACGTCGCCGGCCACGAAGACGTCGTCGGTGACGATGCCGTACATGGTGAAGGCCCGGCAGCCGGCGTCGCAGGCCAGCCCGCGCGGTCCCGCCGCCAGCCCGGACTCCTCCAGCCACTCCACATTGCGCACCGCGCCGAGCGCCACCACGCACACGTCCGCGTCCACCCGGCTGCCGTCGGACAGCTCCACGCCGGTGAAGGTCTCCTCGCCGAGCAGCCTGGTCACCGTCACCCCGGTGCGCAGGTCCACGCCGTGGTTGCGCTGCATCACGGCCGCGAGCTTGGACAGGGTGCCGCCGAGCGCGCCGACCAGGGGGGCGGGGCCGCGTTCGGTGACCGTGACCTCCAGACCGCGTTCCCGGCAGGCCGAGGCGATCTCGGAGCCGGTGAACCCGCCGCCGATGACCAGCACCCGCCGCGGCCCGGCGTCCAGCCGGGCCGCGAGCCCGGCGGCGTCCTCGCGGGTGCGCACGGTGAACACACCGTCCAGCGCGGCCTCCTCCGGGTTCGGCCAGGGTCGGGCGCGGGTCCCGGTGGCGATCAGCACCCGGTCGTACGGCAGCGACTCGCCGCCCTCCAGCAGGACCCGCTTGCCCAGCGGGTCCAGGCCCGTGGCCCTCACCCCGAGCAGCCACTCCGCCTTGGGGTCGTGGCGCATCGGCAGCCCGGTGGAGTCGGCGGGCGCGACGCCGAGCAGCACCTGCTTGGACAGCGGTGGCCGGTCGTACGGCGGGTGGGGTTCGTCCCCGACCACCGTCAGGGAGCCGGTGAAGCCCTGGTCGCGCAGTGCCTCCGCGGCCCGCAGCCCGGCCAGCGAGGCGCCCACGACGACGATCCGGCCGTCCGTGAGGTCATCGGGCACCGCCGCTCACCTCTTCCCCGAGGAGAATGGCCTGCACCGGACAGGCCGCCGCGGCCTGGCGCACCCGTTCGACCTGATCGTCGGGGACGGCCGGGGCGTACAGCAGCGCTTCCTCGCCGTGCAGCCGGAACACGTCCGGCGCGAGGAACACGCACTGTGCGTAGCCCTGGCAGCGCGTGAGGTCGACAACGGTCTGCATCGCAACCACTTCCTCCTCCGCCGTACCACCCCCTCGTGTCCAGCATGGGGGGAACGCGGGGCGCCCGCACGGCGGCCGGTGGACGGACGCGTCAACGCCCGTGGGACCAGCGTTGCTTGACGAATCCGGACGAACGCCGACAGGTCCGCGTGCCCGCGGGGAATCCGCGCGGAAATACTGGTCCAACCAGTTGACCACTGTACGAACCGCGTCCACTCTGATCGCCATGACCGAGGGACACATACGGCGCGAGGCGGTCTCCGACCAGCTTTTCGCCCTGTTGCGCGACAGGATTCTCGGCGGGGCGCTGCCGGCCGGCAGCGCGCTCACCGCCGAGCGGGAACTGGCGGCCGAGTTCGGGGTGAACCGGCATGCCGTACGGGAGGCCGTCAAACGCCTCCAGCAGGCCCGGCTGGTCGAGGTCAGCCATGGCGGCCGTACCCGGGTGCTGGACTGGCGGCGCACCGCCGGGCTGGAACTCGCGGTGGGCATCGCGGCGGCCGACAGCGGGCCCAGCGTGCGGGACATCGCCCGTGACGCCCTGGAGATGCGGGCGTGCATCGGCGCCGACGCCGCCCGGCTGTGCGCGCTGCGCTGCTCCGCGCGGGCCGCCGCCGAGATCACCGCGGCCGTCGAGGCGCACGCGCAGGCCGGGCCGGATCTGACCGAGCTGGACGAGACGTACGTCGCCTGGTGGCGGCTGATCGTGGAGGGGTCCGGCAACATCGCCTATCTGCTGGCCTTCAACAGCCTGGTCGGCGGCATGATCCCGGTCGCCGGAGTGCCCGCCGACCTGGAGGCCGGCGAAATCCTCGACGTCGAGGCCCACCGGCGCCTCGCCGGGCACATCACGGCGCGCGAGGCCGGCGCGGCCGAGCGGCTGGCCCGTGAGCTGCTGTCGCGCAGCGTGCCCGCCGCGCCGCGCACCCGGAAGGGGGCCCGCCCGTGATCCCCACCGTGGTCTACGCGATCCCGGCGTTCGTGCTGCTGGTGGTCGTGGAGGCGCTGTCGTACCGCTTCCTGCCGGACGACGACGAGCGCGGGTACGAGCTGCGTGACACCGTCACCAGCATGTCCATGGGCGCGGGCAGCCAGGTCATCGCGGTGCCCTGGAAGGTCGCGACGATCGTGGTCTACGCCGCCGCGTACACCGCCGCCCCCTGGCATCTGCCGGCGTCGTCCGGCTGGACCTGGCTGCTGCTGTTCTTCGGCGACGACCTGGCCTACTACGCCTACCACCGGGCCCACCACCGGGTACGGGTGCTGTGGGCGAGCCATGTGGTGCACCACTCCAGCCTCCACTACAACCTGTCCACCGCGCTGCGCCAGACCTGGACGCCGATGACCGGGCTGCCGTTCTGGCTGCCGCTGGCGCTGCTCGGCGTGCCGCCGTGGATGATCCTGGTCGAGCAGGCGGTCAGCCTCGCCTACCAGTTCTTCCTGCACACCGAGCGGGTGGACAAGCTGTGGCGGCCGGTGGAGTGGTTCTTCAACACGCCCTCGCACCACCGCGTCCACCACGGCTCCAACCAGGTGTACCTGGACCGCAATTACGGCGGCATCCTCATCGTCTGGGACCGGATCTTCCGCACGTTCGAGCCGGAGGGGGAGCGGGTGGTGTACGGGCTGACGAAGAACATCGGCACGTACAACCTGGTGCGGGTGGCCTTCCACGAGTACGCGGCCGCCTGGCGCGATGTCCGCGCGGCGGCGCGGTGGCGGGACCGGGTGGGGTATGTGTTCGGGCCGCCGGGATGGTCACCGCGCGTCAGTCGATGAGATGATGATCGTCAAGTCGAACCGGAGGTGCGGGGGTAGAAGTGGCCGGATCGGTCCCGTGCCGTGTCGTCGTGTGCCGTGACTGCTGCTGCGGCAGCCCGAAGGTGACGGGCGTCGACCACGCGGCACAGACCGCCCGGCTGGAGGCGGAGGTGCCCGTGCGCATCTCCGACTGCCTCGACGTCTGCGACCACGCCAACGTCATCGTCGTCCAGCCCTCCACCACCGGCCGCGCCGCCGGCGCCCGGCCGGTGTGGCTGGGCCTCGTCAACGACCCGGACGCGACCGAGGACATCATCGACTGGGTACGGGCCGGGGGACCGGGCGTGGCGCCGCTGCCGGAGATCCTCGGGCTGTACGCCTTCACGCCGCCGGGGCGGGCGGCGAACCCCTGAGGACAGGTGGCGGCGCGGCGACCGGGGTGCGGGGGTACGGCGGGCAGGCGCACCGGCCCGCCGGGTACGGCCCTGAGAGGATCGTCGGTGACCCTCGCGTCCACCGGATCCTGGAAGGAACGAACGAGATCATGCGCGTCATCGTGGCCCGCGGCCTGACGGAGGTCCCCGGATGAGCAACGGCACGGAGGAACCCGTCCTCCTCGGCGTCACCGGCCGGGCCGCCCGCATCACCCTCAACCGGCCCAGGGCCCTCAACGCCCTCACCCACGAGATGGTCACCCGCATCGACGCCGCGCTGACCGACTGGGAGCACGACCCCGCCGTGCGGACCGTCGTCATCACCGGCGCCGGGGAGCGCGGACTGTGCGCGGGCGGCGACATCCGCGCCATCCACGACGACGCCCGGTACGGCGACGGCACCGCCTCGGAGGCGTTCTGGCGGGACGAGTACCACCTCAACGCCCGTATCGCCCGCTACCCCAAGCCGTACGTCGCCCTCATGGACGGCATCGTGATGGGCGGCGGGGTCGGCGTCTCCGCACACGGCGGCGTCCGCGTCGTCACCGAGCGCTCACGGATCGCCATGCCGGAGACCGGGATCGGCTTCATCCCGGACGTCGGCGGCACCTACCTGCTCTCCCGCGCCCCCGGCGAGCTGGGCACCCACCTCGCCCTGACGGGGGATCAGATCGGCGCGGGTGACGCCCTGTTGTGCGGACTGGCCGACCACTACGTGCCGTCCGCCGCGCTGGACGCCCTGCTGGACGACCTCGCCCGGATGCCGGTGCCCGACGCCCTCGCCCGGCACGAACGGCCGTTCCCTCGCGGGGAGTTGGCCGAGCAGCGGGAGTGGATCGACGCCTGCTACGGCGCCGGCACGGTCGAGGAGATCGTCGAGCGGCTGTTCGCGCACGGCGGCACGGCGGCGAAGCAGGCGGCCGAGACCCTGCTGGCCAGGTCGCCCACCGCCCTCAAGGTCGCCCTGGCCGCCGTCCGCCGCGCCGGGCGGCTCGGCTCCCTGGAGGAAGTCCTCGACCAGGAGTACCGCGTCTCCTGCGCCGGGCTGAGGAGCCCCGACCTGGTGGAGGGCGTCCGTGCTCAGATCATCGACAAGGACCGCGACCCGCACTGGTCACCGGCGACCCTGGCCGAGGTCACCGACGCCGACGTGGAACGCTTCTTCGCCCCGCTCGGCGACCGCGAACTCGGGCTCGCGGCGCCCGTGACCTGAGTCGTCACCTCCCCCCGCCGAGCAGCGGACCGGACCAGCCGGTGGCGCCGGTCAGCTCCTCGCTGGCGGCCCACAGCCGAGCGGCGACGGCCGGGTCGGCCATGTGGGGCGGGACGGGCTCACACCGCGGCAGCCCCCGCAGCCCGAAGACCCGCGGCCCCCACAGCTGCCCGCCCGCCACCTCCGGGTCGAGGACGGCACGGACGACGGGCCATGCCCCCGCCTCCTTCCCCTGCACCAGGAGAGCGCAGGGCAGGGCGCGAAGCCGCCGGCCGGGGGCCGCCCCGTGGACCGGCGGGCGGGGCGGGGTGAGGGAGTCCAGCGCGCCGCCGGGTGGGCCACCACACTGAGCACCGTGCTGCCGGCGGCACGCAGCCGGCGGTCGAGCTCGAAGCCGAAGGACATCTGCGCCAGCTTCGACCGGCCGTAGGCGCGCTTGGGCCGGTAGTCCCGGACCGACTGGAGGTCGCCGAGGTCGAGTCGCTCGGACCGCGCCGCGAAGCTGCCCACCGTCACGACACGGCCCGCCGGCGCCGCGGACAGCAGCGGAGCGAGCCACCGGGTCAGCGCGAAGTGGCCGAGGTGGTTGGTGCCGAACATCAGCTCGTGGCCGTCCCCGGTCTCCTGGCGCGGCGGGTCGTCGAGCGCGACCCCCGCGTTGTGGACCACCGCGTCGAGATGACCGAGGTCCAGCCGGTCCACGGCCGTCTTCAGGGACGAGGGATCGGCGAGATCCAGCCGGAGGTGCCGCACCCGCGCGCCGGGAACGCGCGAACGGATCGAGGCCATGGCGGCCTCCCCTTTCGCGCGGTCCCGGCTGCCGATGACGACGACGGCGCCGGTGCCGGCGAGCTGCTCCGCGGTGAAGTAGCCGATCCCGGCGTTTCCCCCGGTGACCAGGATGTTCCTGCCCTCGGCGGACGGCGGTCGGCGAACATCCCACGTCCGGCCCCGAGTTGTGGACGACATGATGGCAGGCTCCTTGCGCTCCGAGGTGGCGTGCTCATGAGGAGCACTCCGACGCGTCCAAGCTCGCAGCCCCCGCCGACATACCGCCGACAGATCACCCTCGCCGCCCACAGATCCCCTACGCGGACACCCGCGCCGGCTCCGGACGGTCAGGACCCGGTCAGCTCCGCGCGGACCGTACGCGCGGCGGCGACCAGGTTCTCCAGGGAGGCGCGGGTCTCCGGCCAGCCGCGGGTCTTCAGACCGCAGTCGGGGTTGACCCACAGCCGCTCCGCCGGGATGGCCCCGAGCCCCGTGCGCAGCAGGGCGACCGTCTCGCCTGCGCTCGGGACGCGCGGGGAGTGGATGTCGTAGACGCCGAGATCGTCGATGGCCCCCACGATGTTCCCAGGCCAGATATCCGGGCCGGTCGGCGGCGCGCAGCGGCAGCGTCTCCCGCAGCGCGGGCTCGTCCGCCTGGATCACCGAAGTCCCCGCCCGCTCAAGGTCGTTCACCTCGTCCCGCGGGGCGAGCGCCACCTGCCGCGCGGTGTCGGCGAGGGGCTGGTCGTCGCGGACGAAGGACCAGGCGAGTCCGCCCGCCTCTGACGCACAGGCGAGCGTCACCGGCCGGATATCGTCACCGGCCGGCGAAGCGGGCGCGGCCCCCGGCCGATCACTGCGCGTGCAGCGCCCACCTGCTGCCGTCGACGGACTCCGACCCCGGCAGCGCGATGAGTTCGGGTTTGAACAGCGGCGGCGCGCCCATCGCGGGCTCCCAGGTCGCCAGCTTCTCGTCCTGGGGGACCTCGATGCGGCGGCCCTTGGCGAGATCGGTGACGACCCGCACCAGCAACCGCACGCCGAGCGGTGCGAGATGCTCGCGCCACAGGGACTCCGCGGTCGAGCCCGGCGGCACGAACAGGTGCTCCTGCGCGGCGATCGGGCCCCCGTCGGTGCGCTCGGTGAGGTGGTAGACGCTGCCGCCCGTCACCTTGTCGCCGTCGCGGATCGTCCACCGGATCGCGTCCCGCCCGCGGTGCAGCGGCAGCAGACTGGGGTGGTAGCCGATGGCCGCGACGGCGGCGCGGGCGCGCGTCTGGCGGCCGATGAAGGCGTGCGAGTGCGCGGCGACGATCAGGTCCACCCCGTCCGGGACATGCCTCGCGCGCAGCTCGGCCGAATCCGTCCAGGGGACGCTCCTCGGATACGCCCACGCCCGCAGCCGGTCCCAGGACAGCGCGCTCGCCTCGTCGCTGTGCCCCTTGCGCAGCCGGGGGGCGGCCACGCCCGCGATCCGGTGCCCTTCCTCCTCCAGGGCGTCCGCGACCTGCACCGCGAACGCCCCCTGTCCCGAAAGGTAGATGTTCACTTCGTTGCCGCCTCTTTCATCGAGCGGGGGTCGGGCCGGAACCGCACCGGCAGCGTGGAGAACCCGGTCAGGAAGTTCGACCGGATGCGCAGCGCCTCGCCGGTCTGCTCGAAGCCGGTGGTGAAGTCCCGTAGCGCCATGAGCAGTTCGGCGATCTCCACCCTGGCCAGGTAGGAGCCGAGGCAGAAGTGCGGGCCGTAGCCGAAGGCCAGATGCTTGTTGGGGGCCCGGCCGAGGTCGAACTCGCCGGGGCGGTCGAAGACCCGCTCGTCCCGGTTGCCGGAGGCGTGCCAGAGCGTGACGATCTCGCCGGGGCGCAGCCGGACCCCGTGCACCTCGGTCTCGCGGACCACGGTGCGTCCGAAGTGCAGGGTGGGGGACGCCCAGCGCAGCACCTCGTCCACGGCGGTGTCGATCGCGACCTCGCCCTCCGCGAGCCGCCGCCACTGTCCGGGATGCCGCGCGAGGGTGCGCACACCGTCGATCATCGTCAGCCGGCTGGTCTCGTCGCCGCCGATGATCAGGCTGTAGCAGTTGAGCACGATGTCCTCGTCGGACAGCGGCACTCCGTCGATCGAGCTCGCCACCAGCATGCTGATCACATCGTCGCCCGGCGTCGCCCGCCGCTCCTCGACCATGTCCATGAAGTACAGCAGGATCTCGTTGCGGGCCATCTCCGAGTCGACCTCGTCGGCATCCGCGCTGTCGGCCGACAGCGCCGCCTTGGTCAGGGTGAGCAGATAGTCCCGGTCCCGCTCGGGCACGCCGAGCAGGCTGGAGATGGTGGTCATCGGGATACGGCCGGCGATCTCCTCGGCGAAGTCGCAGCCGCCCCGCTCGACCGCCTCGCGGATCAGCCGCCGGGTGTTGGCCCGCACCGCCGCCGCGACCTCGCCGAGCACCCGCGGCGAGAGCACCCGCTGGAGGATCTTGCGCAGCTCGTGGTGGCGGTGCCCGTCGGTGACGGCCAGCATCCGCCCGGCCCCCGCGTCACCGCCGCCCAGCAGCGTGACCAGCACATTGCCGCGCTCGGAGGTGAGATGCAGGTCGTCCCGGTAGGCGGCCATGATGTCGTCGTGGCGGGAGAGCACCCAGAACCCGCGACGGCCGCCCCTCGGGGGGTTCCAGTGCACCGGGGCGGTGTCCCGCAGGGTGCGCCAGAACCCGTCGAGGTCGTGCTCCGCGAAGGTGTCCGGATCGCCCAGGTCCACGGTGTCCACGTCGCCCAGGGCCACGCTGTCCGGTGCCGCGGTGACCACGATGCCGGGTGCCGGAGTGCCCGCGGTGTCCGGTGCCGGAGTGCCCGCGGTGTCCGGTGCCGGGCTGCCCACGGTCACCACTCCGTGCGCCAGAACCGGCGCGGCTGGAACGGGTAGGTGGGCAGCGGCACGCGGTGGCTCGCCTCCCCCTGGTGGAGCGCGCCGAAGTCCACCCGGTGGCCGTTCACCCAGGCGGCGGCGAGCGCGGACAGCGCCCGGTCGTCGTCCGGGGCGGCCGGTACGATCCCGTCCTCGCCCCGCGGCAGGGACTCCGCGTCCACCCGCGGCGCGGCACCGGTCGCGACGGCCGGACCGCCCGCGGAGCCGGCGGACAGCGCCTCGATCAGCTCCTCGCGGCTGCGCACCACGGCCGCCCACCGGCGGTCCATCGCCCGGCGGCCCAGGTTGAGGCTGAAGCACACGTCGTCGAGGCGCAGAGCGGGGTCGGCCAGCAGCCGGTCCCGCAGCCGGGCGCGCTGCCGGGCCAGCGCCTCGTCGTCCAGCGCGGACAGGGTGGCGAGGCGCGGCCTGCCGACGGCCTCGGGGGCGCGCCCCGCGGGGGCCGGGGCCTCTTCGAGCACCAGGTGCCCGTTGTAGCCGCCGCCACCGATCGCGGTGATGCCCGCGCGCCGGATGCCAGCCTCGGGCTCCCAGTCCGCGGACTCCAGTTGCGGCACGAACGGGGTGCTGGGGAAGTCGATCTCCGGGTCGGCGTCCGTCAGGTTGATCGTCGGCACCAGTGTCCGGTGGTACAGCGCCATCGTGGCCTTCAGGGCGCCGAAGCCGCCCGCCACCACCCCGCCGTGCCCGACGTTGCCCTTGACCCCGCCGATCGAGCAGGTGCCGGTCTGCTTGCCGAACGCCATGCTCACGGCGTGCACTTCGAGCTGGTCGGTGATCGGCAGCCCGAGCCCGTTGGCCTCGTACATCGACACGGTGTCCGGGGTGACGCCGCCGACCTGCATGGCGGCCGCGATGCACGCGCTGAGCCGCTCGGGCTGCGCCAGACCGTAGGCCATCGCGCTGACGCCGTTGTTGTTGATGGCCGAGCCCTTGACCACCGCGTAGACGTGGTCCCGGTCGGCGACGGCCTGGCCGAGCGGCTTGAGCAGCATGGTGACGACCCCGCTGGACAGCGCCGCGCCGGTGCCGTTCGCGTCGAACGGGCGGCAGTGGCCGTCCCGCGACAGGATGCGGCCCTCCTCCCACAGATGCCCGCGCGGGTGCGGCAGCCGTACCATCGCACCGCCGGCGATCGCCATGTCGGTCTGGCCCAGCAGCAGCGACTGGCAGGCCAGATGCACCGCGTAGTGGAAGCCGGCGCAGGCGGTGGTGACGGTGACGGCCTCACCGGTCAGCCCGATGTAGTACAGCGCGTTGGACGTCATGGTGTCCGGCGACCACGCCAGGCCGTGCTCGATGGCCTCGGGACCGACCGACACCCGGTCCGGCGGAGTGCCGTAAAGCGCCGCCGTCTGCGGGTTGTTGGCGCCGTAGATCCCTACCTCGCCCGGTATCCGGTCCGGGTCGTACCCGCCGTCCTCCAGCGCCTCCCAGGCGCTCTCCACGAACAGCCGGTTCTCCGGGGTCATCGCGGCCGCCATGCGGTCGCTGATGCCGAACACCGAAGGATCGAAGGCGTCGTACCCGTCGAGCGTGCCGCAAGCCCGCACGTAGTACGGGTTGTTGATCAGGGTCTCGTCGACCTTGATCTCGTCCTTCTCCAGGAACCGCACGGACTCCCTGCCGTGCAGGAGGTTGTCCCAGAACTGCTCCTTGGTGCGGGCACCGGGCGCCTTGCACGCGAGGCCGATGACGGCCACGTCGCCCGGATCGTAGTCCTGCTCGGGACGTTCGGACATGAGGGGCTCCTGCTCAAGTGGAGTTGAAGAAAAGCTGAGTTACCGGTGTCGCGGGTCGCTCAGTTGCCGGTGGCGGAGGCGCGGCCGCGCAGTGCGGCGCGGCGGACGGCGGCGCGGCGGCGGGCCGACTCGACCACCTCGGGGACGGCGTCGCCGTCCTCGTCGAGCCAGCGGCCCAGGGAGTGGATGTCGCGGAAGCGGAAGAGATCGGGCACCCGGACGCGGCGGTCGAAGCGCCGGGTCATCAGCCGGGCCAGCCGCACCAGCAGCAGCGAGTCGCCGCCGAGGTCGTAGAAGGCGGCCCGGACGTCGATGCCCGCCGGGTCCAGGCCGAGCAACTGGCCCCAGATCTCCGCCAGCGCCACCTCCGTCGGCGTGCCCGCGGCCGTCACGGGCCCGGCGTCGGCGGCCGGCGGTTCGGGCAGCGCGGCGCGGTCGAGCTTCCCGCCCGGTGTCAGCGGCAGCTCGTCCAGGACCACGATCGCCTGCGGCACCATGTACTCGGGCAGCTCGGCCGCGAGCTTGCCGGTGACGGCGGCCTGGAGCCCCGCGTCCAGCCGGGCGCCGCCCCCGGCCGGGCCCTCGGTCACGACGTAGCCGACGAGCCTGCGGCCCCGTACGACGGCCGCGGCCTCCCGGACCTCCGGGCAGCCGGTCAGCCGGGCCTCGACCTCCTCCAGCTCGATGCGGTGGCCGCGCACCTTGACCTGGTTGTCGGTTCGGCCGACGAACTCCAGTTCGCCGCCGTCGGTCGCCACGACGACATCGCCGGTACGGTACATGCGCCCGCCGCCCGCGAACGGGTCCGGCAGAAACCGTTCGGCGGTGGCCTCGGGCCGGTTGAGATAGCCGTGCGCGACGCCCGCGCCGCCGAGGTACAGCTCACCGGGGACACCGGCCGGCACCGGCTCGCGGTTCTCGTCCAGTACGTAGAGCCGGGCACCGGCCGCCGGCGCGCCGATCGTGGGCTCGCCGGTCCCGTCCCTCGGCACCGGACCCAGCGTGCAGAACACGGTCCCCTCGGTGGGGCCGTAGGCGTTGAAGACCTCGGCGCCGGTCTCCGCGTACACCCGGTCCACCAGCTTGCGGCGCAGCGGCTCGCCGCCGAACACGACCGTGCGCAGGTTCGGCGGCAGCCCGCCCGCGTCCAGCAGGGCGTTCGTCACCGACGGGATGGCGTGCAGCAGGGTGACCTTGTCCGCGTACGGGCTCTCCGGCAGGTGGACGGTGCTCTCCACCAGCACGAGGGCGGCGCCCCGGCTCAGCGCTGGGAAGATCTCCATCACGGACATGTCGAAGCAGATCGAGCTGGCCGCGGAGACCCCGCCGAGGTCCCGGTCGCCGAGGACCCGGTCCCAGGCGGACAGCATGGCCGCGCAGCCGCCGTGCCGGATCGCCACGCCCTTGGGCCGGCCGGTGGAGCCGGAGGTGTAGATCACGTAGGCGGTGTCCTCGGGCACGACCGGTACGGGCTTCTCGCCGGGCTCGGTCGTCACGGCCGCGTCCAGCACGACCAGGGTCGGGCCCGCCGGGCAGGACGCGCGGGAAGCGGGCGTGGTCAGCAGCAGGTTCGTGCCGCTGTCGCGGACCATGAGGTCCAGCCGCTCGGCCGGGTACCTCGGGTCCAGCGGCACGTAGCAGGACCCGGCGCGCAGGACGGCCAGGATGCCGACCACGAGGTCGGGTGTGCGCTCGACACAGACGCCGACCGGGACTCCGGGCCCCGCGCCCTCGGCGCCCAGCCGTTCCGCCAACGCCCGTGATCGCTCGTCCAGTTCGCGGTAGGTCAGCACGCCGGCGTCGGAGTAGACCGCGGTGGCGTCCGGGGTCCGCTCGGCCTGGGCGACGAACCTGGTGTGCAGGGTCTGGGTCACTGGTCCGTCTCCTTGAGGCGGTCGGCCGGCGCGATGGCGTCGAGTGGCAGTCCGGGATGGGCGATCGAGTCGAAAAGCACGGTGCGGTAGAGCGCGAGCAGTGCCGTCACGGTCCGCTTCTCCAGGTAGCTCGGTTTGTACTGGACGTGGCCGACCACCTCGCCGCCGATCTCGGCCATCGAGATCTCCAGGTCGAACTTGGCGAGGTGCCTGCGTACCGGCAGCGGCTCCAGGGGCAGCGCGCCCTGCGGCGCGATGGTGTCGCCGATGCCGTGAAAGAGCTTCACGGAGCGGGGAAATGCGTCCGCGGAGAGCCAGTTGAGGACCACGTCGAACCACGGCGAGCGGCCCTCGGCGCGCGGGGGTTTCAGTTCGGCCGCCAGCAGGTCGAGCGGGTAGTTCATGTGCTCCAGCAGGCCGAGCGAGAAGGCGTGCACCTCGCGCAGCAGCTCCCTGAAGGCGCGGTCACCGGCCGGTTTCGCCCGCACCAGCACCGTGTTCAGGTAGTAGCCGATCGCGGACTCCCAGCCGGGCTCGCCGCGTTGGGCGATGGCGGTGGCGAGCACGGAGTCCTCGACGCCGGCCGCGCGGTTGAGCGTCGCGAAGAATCCGGCCAGCACCACGGTGCTCACCGACACCCCTTCGCGGACCGCGAACTCCCGCAGCGTCCGGCTCTCTTCGGCGCTCCAGCGGAAGGTGAGGTCGCGGCCCTCGTAGGTGACACCGGGCGGGCGCTCCACGGGGGACAGGTCGAGGTGGGCCGGCGGGTCGGCGAGCCGGCGCGACCACCAGTCCAGCGCCGCCTCGGCCGCCGGACCGGCCAGCCACTGCCGCTCCCACTCCACGAACTCGGTGTACGGCGAGACCGGTTCACAGTCGTCGGGGTCAACCCCCTCGTAGAACTGCTGGAGTTCGCGGATCATTACATCGGCCGAGGCCGCGTCCGAGGCTATGTGGTGGACGAGGACCAGCAGATAGTGGTCGGCCGGACCCCGCCGCATCAGGACGACGCGCACCAGCGGCCCGTTGTCCAGGTCCAGCGGCATATGGCCGTACACGGCGAGTTCCTCGCGGGCCTGCTCGTCGTCGAGGTGGGTGCTGTCCGCGACGAGGAATTCGTACTCCGGCTCGTCGAGGATCACCTGGTACGGGCTGCCGCCCGCCTCCGCGAAGATCGTGCGCAGCGCGGGATGCCGCCGCATCACGGCCCGTACGGCGCGCTCCAGCGCGGGCGCGTCGACCTCGGTGCGGACGCGGGCGGCCACCATGAAGTTGTACGGCACGGCGTCCGGCGCGATCTGCTGCATGAACCACAGCGAGGCTTGCCCGTGCGACGCCGGAGCCAGCTGGAACCCCAGTCCTTCGGCGCGGAGTTGATCGAGGGCGGGGGCGTCGGTGGGGTCGAGGAGACCGCGCCCGGCGAGTTCGTCCAGGAGTTCCTCGGCGTCCAGTTCGGAGAGGGCGTCGAGGGGGGTGCGCGGTGGGGTGGGGGTGGGATGAGGGGGCGGGAGCGGAGCGGGCGGGGCCTGTACGAGGGGCGCCGCCGCGTGCGGGACGTGTGCGGGCACACCCGGCGTGACCGGCACCGCCTTGGTCGCCGCACCCGCGTC
>NZ_JBWKES010000026.1:2968-58373 GCF_056435325.1 Streptomyces sp. NPDC043952 | reverse complement strand
TTCCGCCTTCGCGCCCGCACCCGCGTCCGCCTTCGCGCCCGCACCCGCGTCCGCCTTCGCGCCCGCACCCGCGTCCGCCTTCGCGCCCGCACCCGCGTCCGCCTTCGCGCCCGCACCCGCCTCCACGCCCGCACCCGCCTCCGCACCCGCACCCGCGCTCGCCTCCGCACCCGCGCCCGCCCCGCCGACCACCTCACCGAGATGGCCCACGATCTCGGAGATGGTCCGCCCGTCCAGGAACACCACCGGCGACACCCGCTGCCCGAACAGCGACTGCACCCGGTTGACCAGCCGGATGGCCAGCATCGAGTCGAGGCCGAAGTCGCGCAGGCTCGACCCCGCGTCGAACCGGTCCTCCGGCACGCCCAGCACCTCGGCGATCTCGGCGAGGATCAACTCCTCCGCCGACCTGCCCGGCCCGCTCGTACCCACCGGCCCGGCCGCCACGGCC
The DNA here is from genome assembly GCF_056435325.1 of Streptomyces sp. NPDC043952. Classification (NCBI taxonomy): domain Bacteria; kingdom Bacillati; phylum Actinomycetota; class Actinomycetes; order Kitasatosporales; family Streptomycetaceae; genus Streptomyces; species Streptomyces sp. NPDC043952. Next base: position 57,922 of record NZ_JBWKES010000026.1, on the reverse strand, counting down.
GCTGCGGCGGGAGCCGGGTGAGCCGGCGCACTCGCCGCAGCCGGTACGGCAGATGCATCCGGTACGGCTGATGTGGCCGGTGCGGGTACGGCGGCGTCGACGCGCGGCGCGGTGTCCAGCCAGTAGCTCTCCTTCTGCCACTGCACCAGCGGGGTCTCCACGACCTCGGCATCGTCGGCGAACAGCGCGTCGAAGGTCAGCGGGACGCCCCGGACGTGCAGCGACGCGACCGCCTCCAGCAGACAGCGCGTGTCGCTCTCGCCGCGCCGCAGGGAATTGACCGCGTGCACCCGCGCGCCGCGGGTCAGCGCGATCTCCTCGACCGCGCCGCGCAGCGTCTCGTGCGGGCCGATCTCCACGAAGACGCCGACACCGTCCTCGACCAGCGCGCCGATCGTCCCGTCGAACCGGACCTGGTCGCGCAGGTTGTGCGCCCAGTAGTCGGCGTCCAGGACCGGGTTGACGGCCCCGGCGAGTGCCGTGGAGTGGAAGTCGATGCTGCCGGTCGACGGGGTGATGCCGTCGAGGAGTTCACGCAGCGGCCCGGTCAGCGGGTCCATGCCGGGGCTGTGCACCGGGCGTTCGACCCGGATGTTCCTGGTCGAGATCCCGGCCGCCCCCAGGTCCGCCTCCAGGGCGCGGACCGCCTCCGCCGAACCCGAAACCGCCGCGCTGGTCGGGCTGTTGACCACGGCGACGGCCGCGTGCCCGGCGTACGACGCGAGCCACGGCAGCAGCTCCCGCTCCGGCAGGTCGACCGAGATCATGGCACCGGGGGCCGCCTTGTGTTCGAGCAGACGCGACCGCGCCACGACGACCCGCGCGGCGTCGTCCAGCGACAGCGCTCCCGCGACACACGCGGCCGCGACCTCGCCCAGGCTGTGCCCGACGACGGCGGCCGGCCGGATGCCGAGCCCCAGCCAGACCCGCGCCAGCGACACCTGGAGGGCGAACAGGACCGGCTGCTGGAAGTCCATCTCCGCGAACCGGGCCGCCTCCTCCGGCGCGTCGAGCTGTTCGAGCACCGAGCAGCCGCCGGCCGCGCGCACGGCGGTGTCGCAGGCGCGCATCCAGGTGCGGAACCCGGCGTGCGTGCGCAGCAACTCCCGGCCCATGCCCACCCATTGGGTCCCGCCGCCGGAGAACACCAGCGCCACCCGCCGGTCGGCGTTGCCGGACACCGCGCCGGTGCGGACACCGGGGTGCGGGCGACCGGCGGCAATGTGCGCGAGCCCGTCCAGCACGTCCTGACGGCCGGCGGCGAGCAGCGCCACCCGGTGGTTGAGGTGGGTGCGCCGGGTCGCGAGCGTGTAGGCGAGGTCGGCCACCCTCAGGCCCGCGTCGCGTTCGACATGGTTGGACAGCACCCGGCAGGTGTCGGCGAGCGCGGCCGCCGAGTGCGCCGAGACCGGTACGAGACACAGGGCCCCGCCACCGGCGGGGGCGCCCTCGACCGGGGCCAAGGTCCGGGCGGGAGCGCCCTGGACCGGTGCGGCGTGCCGTCCCCGGTCACCCGCGAGGAACGGACTCGGCGTGACGGGATGCCCGGCGGCGTACAGCGCGCCGAGCGAACCCAGCAGCGTCTGGGCCTCGTCGGCGCCGCGCCGCAGCGAGGGCAGGGTGGCCGCGTCGAGGAGCTGCGAGGCGGCCTTGAGCAGGAGCGGATGCGGAGAGAGTTCGACCACCGCGTCGATGTCGTACCCGCGCAGCGCCGTCAGGGCGCGCACCACCTGGATCTCGCGGCGCAGGTTGTCCGCCCAGTAGTCGGGCCCGAGTTCGGCGCCGTCGACGCGTTCACCGGTGACCGTCGAGATCATCGGGACACGGTTGGTTCGCGGCCGCAGTCCGTCGAGTTCGGCGCGCAGCGGGGCGAGGACGTGGTCGACCAGGGGCGAGTGGGGCGCGTGGCCCATCCGCACCCGATGGGTCGTGACGCCCTCCCCGGACAGCCGCTGGACGAGCGCGTCGATCTCCTGCGGGGTGCCGGTGACCAGCGTGGCGTCCGGCCCGTTGTGCCCGGACACGGTGAGCCGCCCGGTCAGGTACGGCTGGACGGACGCCGCGTCGGTCGTGACGACGATGCCCTCGCCGCGGCCGACGGCCAGCTGCTGGAGCAGCCGGCCGTGGCAGGCGGCGAGGCGCGAGGCGTCCTCGAAGTCGAGCGCCCCGGCGATGTGCGAGGCGGCGAACTCGCCGACGCTCTGGCCCACGACGACGTCCGGCTCCACCCCCAGGGAGCGCCAGGCGTCGGCCAGCGCCACCTGCATGCAGAACAGCAGCGGCTGGAAGACGTCCATGTCGTCCAAGCGCCCGTCCGGCGCCAGGAGTTGGTCGACCACGGAGAAGCCCAGCAGCTCCCGCATCCGCCGGTCGGAGCGCATCATGGACCGCCGGAACACGGGCATCCCGGCGAGCAACTGCCGCCCCATGCCCACCCATTGGGACCCATTTCCGGAGAACAGGAACGCCACCCGCGGCCTGCGCCCGTCCGCCTGCCCCGCACTGAGCCCGGCGGCCGTCGTACCGGCGGCGAACGCGTCGAGCTGCGACCGGAGTTCACCCATGTCGCGGGCGGCGGCGGCGAGCCGGAACCCGCCCTCGCCGGGCATCCGAGCGCAGACCGCCCGCAGATCGTGCTCGTCCCGCAGCGCACGGGCCCGTTCGGCCAGCGCCTCGGGGGAGTCCCCGGCCAGCAGCAGGAGCCTGCCCTCGGGGCGCGGCAGCTCCTCGACGGCGACATGGCAGATCGCGCCGCCGAACCCGAACGAGCTGACGCCCCCGCGCCGGGCGTCGGACCGGCGCGGCCATGCGGTCAGCCGGTCCTGCACGGCGAGCCCGTACTCGTCGAAGAGGATCTGCGGGTTCGGGGCGGCGTAGTGCAGGCTCGCCGGGAGCACCCCGTTGCGGATCGACAGCGCCAGTTTGACCAGCCCGACGATGCCGGCCGCCGCCTCCAGATGCCCGACGTTCGACTTGACGGAGCCCAGCCGCAGCGGCACCGGCCGGTCGCCGCCCAGGACCGCGCCGATGGCGTTGGCCTCGATCGGGTCGCCCAGCGGCGTCGCGGAGCCGTGGCACTCGATGTAGTCCACGAGGGCCGGCGCGATCCCGGCCCGCCGGTACGCGGTGCGCAGCATCAGCTCCTGCGCCTGGGGACTCGGCGCGGTCATGCCGTTGCTCAGCCCGTCGTTGTTGGCCGAACTCCCCCTGATCACGCAGTAGACGGGCAGTTCGCGTTCGAGGGCCACGCTGAGCGGGGCGAGGACGACGACCCCGGCGCCCTCCCCGCGGACGTAGCCGTCGGCGCGCGCGTCGAACGGCTTGCAGCGGCCGTCCGGGGCGAGCGCGCCCATCGCGTCCATGGCCGTGTAGTAGTCGGAGACGAAGCTCAGATTCACGCCACCGGCCAGCACCAGCTCGCTCTCGCCCATCCAGATGGACTGGCAGCCGAGGTGGACCGAGACCAGCGATCCGGCGCAGGCGGCGTCGATGGCCATGCTCGGGCCCTGGAGCCCGAGGACGTAGGAGACCCGGTTGGCGATGATGCCGTCGTGCATGCCGGTCGCGGTGTGCGGGGTGATCTGGCTGCCGGGGCCCCGGTAGTGCGCCAGCGCCGCGTAGTCGCCCCAGCAGGAGGCCATGAACACGCCGGTGTCGCTGCCGACCAGGCCGAGCGGCGGCACACCCGCGTCCTCCAGCGCCTCCCAGGCCAGCTCCAGGATCAGCCGCTGCTGCGGGTCCATCTGCACGGCTTCCGTGGGCGAGATGCCGAAGAACAGCGGGTCGAACCGGTCGATGCCGTCGATGAACCCGCCGTAGCGCACCGAGTCGCCCAGCAGTCCGCGCCGCGCGGCCGGCACCGGCCCCACCGCGTCACGCCCCTCGGTCAGCAGCCGCCAGAACGAGGTGGGATCGGGGCCGCCGGGGAACCGGCAGCCGATGCCCACGATCGCGACCGGCTCGTACGAGGGGCCACGGCGATCCCGGCCGGGGGCGGTGGCCTCCGGCGCGGCGGGCGGGCCCTCGACCAGTGCCCGGCTCAGCTCGTCGACGGTCGGATACTGCCACATCCAGGTGACCGGAACCGGCCGGCCGAGGAACGCGGACAACGAGGCGGCGAGCGTCGCCGCCTTGGCCGAATCCAGGCCGTACTGGTGCATCGGCGCCCAGCGATCCACCGCGGCCCTGGAAACGTCCAGCAGCTCCACGAAGCGGGAAAGCAGGAAATCGGTGACGGCGCGCACATCGCGCGCCCCGCGCTCTTGGGGCATGTCGCCTCCTCGGCAAGGCGGATGGAAGGGGCCGGACGGCCGGCCCGGAAGCGGGAGATGGATCACGGACACAGAGGTTCGTTCAGCCGCGCCGCGCGCCCGACGCGTCACCACACACGCGAAAACAGCCAACGGGCGTTGAAAGGAAAGGGGTTGGAGGAAGGTCCGAGCGATCGTGCGTCCGTGGTCGGCGGACGGCTAGCGGCTCACGCTCGACGGATCGCGCGGCCCCGTACACACCGGCGGAACCGACGCGAACCCAATGACTGCACTGAACCGCCCTCGTTGAGTCATCCCGACAGAATCAGCTCACGGTCAGTTGCGTTGACTATGGCGACATGCAGGCGAAACCCCCCGCCCGCACGGCCACCGCCGACGGGAGTCACGGCCCGCTTCACCCGGACGGACCGCCTGACGAGGTGCTCACCCGATCGGCGAACGTCAGCCTGCCATCCGGTGACGGGTGGGGCAAGAGTGCCTGCTGGCCGGAACCCGCACTGGCAAGAATTGACTCCCGCGTGGCCGGTTCGCCGGCTTGCGCGGTGACGGACCGCATGAACTGCGCCGTGTTTCAAGCCACTTGGAATGCGGGCGATTGACCTGGGTGAGGCGTGGTGATCGTCTTAGGGAGTTCGTGTCCCGCGCGGGAGAGGGAGCAGCACCGCCATGCTCAACACATCGGCACAGGGCCGGGCCTTGTCGTACCGGCCGGGCCTCGCCCTCGGGGTGCTGGCCGGGGCGCTCGCCCTGGACCTCAGCGGCATGGCCGTACTGAACGCGGCCCTGCCGTCCGTCGGGGCACGCTTCGACCTGCGCGACACCACGCTCCAGTGGGTCATGACGGCCTACTCCGTCACCTTCGCCGGATTCCTGCTGGTGGGCGGCCGGCTGGCCGATGTGCTCGGCCGGCGCCGGGTCTTCGAGGCCGGGGTCGCGCTGTTCACCGTGGCCGCGCTGGCCGGGGCGCTGGCGCCGGACGGCGCGGTGCTGCTCGGCGCACGGGCGGTCCAGGGCATCGGCGCGGCCCTGTCGGGCCCGGCGGCGCTCGCCCTGCTGACCGAGGTGTTCCCGGAGGGGCCGAGCCGGGGCCGGGCACTGGGCGTGTACGCGGCGGTCGGTGCGGCGAGCTTCAGCGGCGGGATGCTGCTGGGCGGCGTACTGACCGAATTCCTCGGCTGGCGCTCGGTGCTGTGGTTCTCGGTGCTGCTCGGCGCGGTCGTGCTCGCGGTCACCCGGTCCGGACTGCCCGACGGGGCGGGCACCCGGGTCCCGCTGGACATGGCAGGCGCCATATCCGGCACCCTCGGGCTCGCGCTGCTCGTCGTCGGCGTGAGCCTGGGCGGGATGTGGGCCTGGGTGCTCATCGCCGCGGCCGCGGTCTTCCTGGTGATCTTCGCCGTCCACGAACACCGCACGCCCGACCCGCTGTTGCCCCTCGCCCTCTTCCGCGTCCCCTCGGTACGGCTCGCCACGGCGGCGGCGTTCCTCCAGTACACGGCGTCGGTCGCGATCGTGTTCTTCGCGCCGCTCTATCTCCAGGGCATGCTCGGGTACTCCCCGGTCGAATCCGGCCTCTCCCTGGTCCCGATGTCCCTGACGGTCTTCCTCACCGCCAACTTCGCGACCGGCCGTCTGCTGGCCCGGTACGGCCCGCGCGCCCTGATGGTCACAGGACTCCTGCTGATCGGCGCGGGAACGGCCCTGTGGATCACCACCCCGGCGCACGGGAACTACCTGCTGCACGTGCTGCCCGGCCTGGTGATCAGCGGCTTCGGCCAGGGCCTCAACTTCCCCGCCATGACCACCTCCGGCCTCACCGAGGTCCCCCCGGACCAGCACGCCGTCGCCGGCGCGGTCAATGTCGTCGCCCAGCAGATCGGCTCCAGCGCGGGCGTCGCCGCCCTGGTCCTCCTCGCGGCGACCACCGGCAGCCGGCTCGGCGGCTACCACCTGGCCTACCTGGTGGCGGGCATCGCCTGCGCGCTCGGCGCCGGGGGCATCGCGCTGGCCCGCCGGCGGACCTGAGCGCGGCTCGCGGCCGCCCGGTGAGAAACGCCGCGGGAACACCCTGTGAGAAACGCCGCGGGAATCCGGGGCATGGAGTCCGGCGCGCGGGGTATGGGCGCCCAGGTGAACGCAGCGCCCACGATCCGCACGGCGCCCGGCCCCCGTACCTGCGGCGGCCGGCCCGTATCCGCCCAACCGTGTTCCATCACCGCCGAGTTCGACGGGAACCACGGTTGCATCGCCGCGGCACGGCAGGAGGCGGTACGGTTCCTGACCCGCGCCCGGACCGAACACGGCATCGCGGTCTCCGCGCGCGCCCTCGACCTCACCCGGCTCGTCGTCAGCGAAATGGTCACCAACGCCTGCAAGTACGCTCCGGGGCCGATCGCGATGGACCTGCGACTCACCGGTGCCCGGATCGAGATTTCGGTGCGGGACTCCCTTCCCGTCGCTCCGGTAGTCCGGAGCGCCGAGCCCCGCCGGGTGGGTCAGCACGGGCTGGAGATCGTCCTGGCCGTCGCCGAGTCGTACGAGCTTCGGCCCGAGCCGCCGGGCAAGCGGATCACCGTCCGGATCGCCCTCGCGGACACCGGGGGAGCCGGAACCTGCGGGGCGCCCGCGCTCACAGGCGCTGCCACCGCGCGCCGCACCACGAGAAGACACCGAACGCCATCAAGCCCAGCGCGATGAGGGCCAGCAGCCAGGGGCCGGCCGGCAGATCACGGAAGGAGCGCAGCGTGTCGTCCACGCCCTTCGCCTCGCCGGGTCGGTGCCGGGCGGCCGCGATGACGGCGAACCCGCCCGCCACGGCGAAGACGACACCCTGCGCCGTACCGCCGACCACACCGAAGAAGTCCGTGAACCGCCTGGCCCGCGGGGACATGGCGTCGGTCCGCAGCTGCCGGCGGAACTTCCTGCGCAGGGCCCGTACCGACATCCACAGTCCGGTGATCACCACGGCCGCGCCGCCGAGGCCGACGAGCCACTGCCCGGCCGGCCACCGCAGGGCCATCGCCGTGACATCCCGTGTGCTGCGGTCCGAGGACCCGCTGCCGCTGCCCCGGCTGCCGACCGCGTAGGCCAGCACCGAGAAGGACAGGAAGGCGTAGAAGACGCACCGGCCCAGCGACGCCAGGCGCTTCGACGGCTTTCCCGCCCCTGGCCCGGCCCCGCCGAACACCGCCTCCGACAGCCGCCACAGCGCCATACCGGCGAGCGCCGCGCCGACGATCCAGAGCAGCGCCACACCGAAGGGCCGATGGGCCAGCTCCTCCAGGGCGCCGCCCCGGTCGGCCTGCTGCCGGCCGCCGTCGCCGCCGAAGGCGATCCGCAGCGCGATGACGCCCACCAGGACGTGGATCAGCCCACGGGCGGCGAAGCCGGAGCGGGCTGCCACCGCCATCGCCTTGCCGTCCGCGGCCCGGCGCACCTCGCCGCGACCGCGCGGTGCCCATGACCGGGCCCATGACCATGCATCCATATTCCGCCGGTGCCCCGAGGACCCCGGCCGACACCTCGGCGACCGGTCAACGGCGGCTGGTGGCCAGGGCGTGGAGGTGATTGAGGGCGCGGGCGGCGGTGCCCCGGTGCCAGATCAGCCAGCGGGCGACCTGGCCGCCGAGGTCGTGCAGGGCGTTCAGCCGGGTGCCGGTGAGGCTCCCGAGGGTCCGCTCGTGGTGGGAGGAGATCATGCCGAGCACGGCGCCGTTCGGGCTGACCAGGGGAACGCTGTGGCAGGCGCGGCTGCCGGCCTGGAGGATCGTCTGCCGGGACCCCTCGTCGAAGGTGGCGCAGGCGGCGACGTCCTGCACGGTGACCTGACGGGCCTCCGCGGCGGCCTGCGCGCAGGACGTCGTGGAGCCCTCGACGAAGGTGAAGTAGTCGGTGAAGCGCCTGTTGAGTCCGGTGTGCTTCTCCATGCGCAGCATCCCGTTGTCCACCAGTTGCACATTGCCCATCTCGGCGCCGGTGATGTGCAGGGCGGCCGTGAGGACCGCACCGTGGCCGGCCGGCTGTTTCACGCCGCTTCGGAGGGCGGGCAGGGCCGGCGCGTCGCCGAGCGGCCGGCCCGGCAGCCAGCTCCGGGCGTCCGGCGACGGGGCGGGCGTGTGGACGGCGACGTCGGCGAGGATGTGCAGCTTGATGTTGAACCGCTGGGAGGTGCGGCGCAGCAGGTCGAACGCCTCCTGCCGGGACGAGAGCCGGTAGCGGGAGACCAGCAGGTCCTCGGCGCGGGCGATCCCGGCGTGCGCGAGCTGCCGGTTCCGCTCATCGAGGGCGGACGGGTCTTCGAGGGCGAGCGAGACTCCGGGAGCGCAGGGGCGGCTCTCCGCTTCCCCGCCCGACGCGGCTGCTTCACGTCGTACGGGCATCTCCTGAAACGCGGTCGCCGACTGGCCTCCTTGTCCGACCCCACCTGTGCGAGGCGGTCGCGTCCCGCACGCATGACGACACGTGATGCCTGCCTTCCGAAGCACCCCGCCCACACTGTATGCATGCCCCGTACCCGCCCACCGGACGACCCCCTCACCCCGGCCGGGGCACGGTGGCTCCGTGGCCGGTGAGGTTCCGCTGCCGGTCCCTCGGCCGACGCACCGTAGGCACGGACCAGGTGTCCGGCACGCGGGGCGGGTTCAGGGGCGGAGTGCGTAGCGGCTCGTCCTGCCGGCCGTTCCAGGCCGCGGCGATGGCGCTGGGGGCGAAGTCGATGCCGGTGGTGCGGTAACCGGGCCGGTGGAGGTGGCGCGCGAGGCGCCCTCGCCGGTGCCGGGGTCGAAAGCCGGGCGTCCCGCGGCCCGGTCCGGGACGGCCGGCGAGCCCCGCCGCCTCGGCGCCGGTGGCCTCCCGGCACCGGCGTCCGCCGGCCCACAGCGGCTCCCCGTAGTCGGCGGCGGCCGGGGTGATCGTCATACGGCTCCTTGACGCCGGTGGAAGTGGGTCATGCGGGGTCGGTGACGGTGGGGGAGCCGGGGCGGGGGAGGGTGGCGGCGGGGGCGTACTGGGCGGCCTGCGCGTCGAACATCGCGGCGTAGCGCCCCTGGGCGGCCATGAGTTGGCGGTGGCTGCCGTGCTCGACGAGCCGTCCGTGGTGCAGGACGTAGATACGGTCGGCGTGGCGGACGCCGGACATGCGGTGGGTGACCAGGACGACGGCCCGGTTGGGGGCGGCGAGCCGGCGGATGCGGTCGAACGCGGCGATCTCGGCTTCCGGGTCGAGGGCGGAGGTGGGCTCGTCCACGATGAGCACGCCGTCGGCGTCCGAGGTGGAAGTGCGCCAGTGGGTCCGGGCGAGGCCGATCTTCTGCCATTCGCCGCCGGACAGTTCACTCGCGCCGCGGAACATCCGGGCCAGCAGGCTGCGCAGGCCGTCGGGAAGTTTCGCGACGACCGGTCCCGCACCCGCGTAGTCGACGGACGGCTGAAGGTCCTCCGGATCGGCCGCCCGGCCCGGCCGGCCGATCCGGATGTTCAACGCCGCTGTCACGGGCCAGCGTTGGAAGTCCTGGGTGAGCAGCGCAACGCGCTCGAAGACCTCGAAGCGGTCCAGGGCGGCGATGTCGGCCTCACCCCACAGCACGGTCCCGCTCTGCGGCAGCAACAGGCCCGACAGCACCTTCATCAGCGTGCTCTTGCCGGAGCCGTTCTCGCCGACCACGGCGGTGACCGAGCCCATGGGCAGCGTGAGGGACACCCCGTCCAGGGCGGGAGCCTCACGGTCCGGATAGCGGTAGGTCACTTTCTCCAGGACGACCTGCCGCACCCGTGCCGGGACGGGATCGCCCCCGCTGCGGATGGTGCGCCGGGCCGCCTCGTCCAGGAACCGGGAGTGGTCGCGGACGTAGAGGGATTCCTCGTGCAGCTGGTTGACGTTCATCACCAGCGCGCCCAGGCTCGCCGAGCCGGACCGGACGGCGATGACGGCGGTCCCGGCCACGGCCAGACTCATGTGCCCGCTCATGATCAGCAAGAACATGGCCGCGTACGTCGCCGCCATGGCGAGGCCGGACAGCGCGGCGGCCACCCACTCGGTGACGGCCTTGCCGGTGGCCAGCCGCTCCTGCTCGGCCTCGGCGCTCTCGGCCATTCGCTCGTAGCGGCTGAGCAGGAACGGCCCGACGGCGTGGATGCGCACCTCCTGTGCCGCGCTGCGCTCGGTGAGCAGGTTGCCGATGAGGCGGCTGGCCCGCACGTGCTCGACCCAGCTCATCACCGACACGTACCGCTCCTGCGCCACCCGCATCGCGCCCCAGCCGCGCGGCGCCGCGATCAGGATCAGCAGCGGCAGCAGGACCGGGTGCAGGATGGTGAGCACGCCAGCCGTGGAGATCAGGGAGATGACCCCGTTCAGCGCGGCCACACAGGCGCTGATCATGCGGCGGGCGGATCCGGCGCCGTACTGTGCGACGTCGATCAGCCGCCGGAACTCCGGGTCCTCGATGGCCTCCAGTTCGACCGACGCGGCGGCGGCCAGGTACTGGGTCGTGGCGATCCGCTCCACCAGCGGTTCCAGCCGGCCCGCCCGCGAGGTCGACCAGCCGGCCAGCCCCGAGTTGACGACGGCGGCTCCGGCGGCGGCGAGCAGTCCGGGCAGGACGGCGTGCAGCCGCTGTCCGGGGGTGCCGGAGCCGAGCAGCGCGCGCATGACGGCGTTGACCGCGAGCAACCCGACGGCCGCGGCGAGGCCCTGGCCGATCTCGCCGACGGCGACCGTGAGCAGCGCGCGGCGGTCCGCCTGCCAGGCCATCCGCAAGGTCACCCCGACCAGCCTCGGCATGGAGCGCAGCGCCGACATCGTCGTCAGGTCGAGCCGGGCGCGCTCATGTTCCGACCAGCCCGAGTCATAGCGCAAAGGACCGCCGAAAAGCTCCCGCTCGGCGTCGGAGACCTCCGGCTCCGCCATCCGCACGCGTCCGAAGAACCTCCTCACAGCGCGCCTCCCGGAGAGCCGGCGTGACCGGCCACCGCGCCGGGGCGACCGTGATCGTCCGTATGTGCCGGTGCCTTGATCAAAGTCAACGTGGTCCCCCTCGGCGCGTATGCGGCTGCTCCTGGGGGTCAACGAACCGGCCGGGATTTCGAACACATGTATTTCGGTCGTGTCGGCAGCCCCGAGATTGAGGGCGCGCCGAAGTGTGCGGGGTGCATCGACCCTTGCGGCCCTTGGGCCGGGGCGCGAAGCGCCGGTGGCCAAAACGCCGAGCCAGGCGACCGGTCCGCCCGTTCGCCTGGAGCGGGGACCGGAAACGGGGCGCGTGAGCGTCACCGTGCCGGTCCCCGCCCTTACTCGTGCGCGGTCACCCCACGACGCGTCGCGGGCGCCGGGTGTGGCGGAGGCGGAGGAGCGCGAGTACGGCCGCAGCGGCTGTGGCGGCGGCAACCGCAGCCGCACCCAACGCCGTTGAACCGGTGGCGGAGGCGGTGGCGGAGGCCGCGTGGGCGCGGGGCGGGGTCGCGGACGTGCCGTCGTAACCGCCGCCCTTGCCCGCGCGGTCGTAGGCGGAGCCGGGGAGTTTGTCGCCGTATTTCCGGTGGACCAGGTGCTGGTAGGCGGCGAGGGACACCCCCGCCTTGCCCACGGCGTGGCGCGCGTCGGGATCGAGCGGGAGGACGCGGCCGTCGCGCACCACGTACCAGGCGTCGATCTGCGGTTCCTGGAAGACGGTTCCGCGGCCGTGCGCCTTGCCGACGTAGTCGGTCTCGTCGCCGCCGGTCGCGATGTTGACGACCTTCCACCCCTTCGCCGTCCGCACCGTCCACAGGGAGGCGACCTGGCCGTCGGCGGAGACCGCCTTGCTCGCGACGAACCGCGGGGCGGCGACGGGAGCGCCGGGGTCCCCGGCGACGAATCCGGGGGTGAGGGAGTAGACGGTCACCGAGGGACCGGCCAGGTGCGGCCGGGCCGCGGCCGGCCTGATGGCGCCGCCGCGGGCGAAGAAGCGCGAGAGCGTCTGGAGGGTCGCGGGAGCGGTCGCCGCCGCGCGCGCCCGGGCGGTGGCCGTGGCGGTGAAGGGCGCGGGGAAGGCGGCGGGGCCGGAGGCCGCGTGGGCGGAGGCGGGGGCGAGTGCGCCGAGGGCCGCGGCGGCGAACAGTACGACGGCCGTGCGCGTGCGGGTGCGGGTGCGGGTCGAGGTCATCTCGGTCACGCTCCGATCCCGTAGAGCGAATGCGTCCACGTGAACGAGTCGTTGTCCACGTAGTAGTCGTAATCGGCCCAGTTGTAGCGGGAGTTGGAGGGCCAGGGGTCGCCCCAGTAGACCTGGCCGGCGGCGGGGTCGTAGCCGTAGAGCACATGCATGTGCCCGCCCCCGGAGCTCCACTCGATGCGGGTCTCGACCGGGCGGCCGGCGTCGATCTCCTTCTGCACGGTGGCGTAGCGCAGGTAACCCCGCACGTACGTGCCGGGGTTGATGCCCATCCAGTCGAGGGCGTCCTGCACATTGCCCAGCGATGCCTGCCAGTTGCCGCAGGGGCTGCCCTGGGGGCGGCCGAACGCGGCGTCGCAGAACTGGTTCTGGTTGTAGTCGCGCCCGAACCACGAGGCGATGGTGTTGCCGCTCGCCGCCCAGCACCAATTGCTGTTCTGCTGCGCCTGCATGGTGATGTTCAGGCGCTTGGCGGTGGCGAGCGCGGGGGGCGCGGCGGCCCGAGGCGCCGCCTGTCGCACGGAGTCGGGTACGGCGTGCGCGGTGGCCGCCGGCAGGAGCGCGGGCGTCAGGACGGCGACGGCCGCAAGGGCCAGCGAAGCCAGCCGGATACGGCCCCGGTCGGACGGCCGTATACGGGCCCGGTCGGAGTTGGACATGGCAGTGCTCCCAGTCGGAGTGGGGGTGGCGGTGCGCGTCCGGACGCTGCGACAGCAGCTTTGATCACCCGTCAGGTCCCGGTCAACGGCCTCCTCCGGCGGATGGTGGTGAAGTAAACTTCGCGCGTACGGTTGTGAACGCCCCCGCGGTACCGGGCAGGTGGCGGCCCACGGGCGGCACCCCGTGCCGGGACGGGGAAGTGAACGTTCACTGGAAGGCGAGCACGGGGGCGGGAAAGGGAAGACCCCGATGGCAGCACGAGGCACCGACCCTCACGTCACCCCCCGCTCAAGTGGCCCGGCCCCCGTCCCGTCCCGCCGCGCCGCCGCTCGCTCCGTCCCCGAGGCCGAACTCGCCGAAGCGCTGCGCACCGGCCCGTTCGCCGACGCCCTCCGGGCCGCCCTCGCCGCGCGCGGGCTGGCCCTGCACCGTGTGCAGCACCGGCTCGCCCAGCGGGGCATACGGGTCGGCGTGAGCAGCCTCAGCTACTGGCAGCGCGGTCTACGGCGGCCCGACCGGGCCGAGTCGCTGCGCGCGGTCACCGTGCTGGAGGAGGTCCTGGAGCTGCCCCCGCACGCGCTCACCCGCCTGATAGGACCACGTGTCCCCGGCGACCGTCCCCCGGCCCGCCCGTACCGCGCCCTCCTCGAACCCGCCGCCGCGCTCGAAAGGATGCTGGCGAGCCTCGCGGCACCGGAGGACGGCGGGCTGCACACCGTGATCCACTACGAGCACGTGCACATCGGCGCCCGCCGGGAACTGGTCGCGCGGGACTCGCACCATGTCGTACGGGCCCACCGCGACGGCGTCGACCGCTATCTCGCCATCCACCTCGGCGACGCGGGCTGCGACACGGAGCGGGTCCGGGTGCGCGGTCTCGTCAACTGCCGGGTCGGGCGGACCCGGCGCGACAGCGCCTCGGGCATGGTGGTCGTCGAACTCCTCTTCGACGGACGGCTGCGGGCGGGGGAGACGGCCGTGCTCGGGTACCGCTTCGAGGACGGGACCGGCGCGCCCAGCGAGGAGTACGTGCGCGGCTTCACCTACGGCGGCGGCCAGTACGCGCTCCAGGTCGGCTTCGACCGCGCCGCCTTCCCCGTCCACTGCCGCCGCTTCACCCGCCCCTCCGCAACCGCCCCCCGCAAGGCGGTCACCAGCCTGACCCTCAACGCCCACGGCTCGGTCCATCTGGTGGAACAGCAGCTACGGCCGGGCATCCTCGGCATCACCTGGGAGTGGGACTAAGTCCCGGTGTTTCCGGGCGACTTACCGGGATCACCGGTGGCCGCACACCCATCGCCCGCCGCTGTGTGGCCGCCGTCACGCCCGAGAGATGTCACATCCGGCCCCGCCGCGCTGTCCTGGTTACGGAAGCGAGAGAAGGGACCGAGAAGATGAAGACCGTCATCGTGTGCGCCTCCGTGTCGCACGGCAATACCCGGCGCGTCGCCGACACCATGGCCCAGGTGCTGGGCGCCAAGGTCGTCACCCCCGAGCAGGCCGACCCGGCGGAGCTGGCCTGCGCCGACCTCGTGGGGTTCGGGTCGGGCGTCTTCCACAGCAGGCTCCACCCCCGTCTGACCGACTTCGCCAGGGCGCTTCCCGCCGGGCGGGGCCGGGCGTTCGTGTTCGCCACCAGCGGGCTCCCCGAGTTCCCGCTGCTGCCGTTCACCCGCCCCCTGGTCCGGCTCCTCGAAGGCAAGGGCTTCGAGGTGGACGGATGCTTCTCCTGCCGGGCGTTCGACACGTGGGCGCCCTTCAGGCTCCTCGGCGGCATCAACAAGCAGCGGCCGGACGCCGGGGACCTGGCCGCCGCGCGGGCGTTCGCCGGCCGACTGCGGGACCGGGGAGGCCCGGCGTCCTGACAACTCCCTTTCGTACGGCTTCGGTTGGTGCCGCCGAGCGGTACCGGTGGCCTCAGAGCCGTTTGAGCACGTGCAGGATGTACTCGTCCCGGTTCAGCGGGTCGGGCCCGTCGGGCCGCGGCCGCACGGGCGGTCGTCCGGCAGCGGGCCGGTAGCCCCGGTGCTCGGCGAGGAACACCCCCTCTCCCCGCGTCAGCGCGGGAACCCGTTGCCGGAAGCCGTGCACGAGGCTGGTCGGCATCGTGCCCTCCAGCCGGAAGACGTCACCCTCGGCCGTGGGTACGCCGGGAGTCGCGCCCAGCTCCGCGAGTTTCGCCAGCACCGGGCCGAGCCGGGTGGCGGGAAGCTCCAGCTCGAAAGAGCTGACCGGCTCGTACACCCGCGTCCCGGCCTGCCGGAGGGCGTCCATCAGGACCAGCGGCGTGGCCCTGCGGAAGTCGTCGGCCGCGCTGACCGGGCTGGCGAAACCGGTGCGGGTCAGGGTGATGGCGCAGTCGGTGACCTGCCAGCCGTACAGACCGTGCCGCAGTGTGGTGTGCACCGCCTCCTCGATGGCCTTGTGGAAGGCCAGTGGGAGCGAGCCCAGTTCCACCGCCAGGCGGAAGGTGATGCCCGTGCCCGGCTCGGCGGGGCCGACGCGCAGACCCACGGTCGCCCAGAAGTAGACGCGCGTGCGCGGGTCCAGCTCGATCAGCGCCTCGCCCCGTCCCACGGGCTTCTCGACGCAGACCGTACGGGTGGGGTCGAAGCGGACCCGCACGCCGAAGGACTCCGCGAGCGTGCTGCCGAGGATCTCCTTCTGCACCTCCCCGTACAGGCGCACCACCGCGCCGGCCGCGTTCTCCTCGTCCTGCCGCAGGTCGATCGAGGGGTCCTGCTCGTCCAGCATGCGCAGCGCGGCGTGCAGCCGCCCGGCGTCCGCCGGGCGCTCCGGCCTGACCACGGTCTCCAGGCTGGGCGGCGCGAAGAAGGCCCGCGGCGGGGGAGCGTCGAGGTGCCCGGCCCGGTCCCCGACCCGTACGCCCTTCAGCCCCCACACCCGCGCGATGTCCCCGGCGCTCGCACGGGTCTCGCGGGTGTCCGAGCCGTGCTCGAAGACCCGCAGCGCGGTGATCCGCCCGGAGTGCTCGGTGACCCGGCCGGTGTGGTCGACGCGGCGCAGCGTCACCGGGTCGCGGGTGCCCAGCGTGCCGGAGACCAGCCGCAGATACGCGACGGCCTCCCCGCGCGCGCCGCGGTCCACCTTGAACACGGTGGCGTGCGGCGGCCCGTCCGCCGAGTCCGGGGCGGGTGGCAGCAACTCCCGGATGCCGGCCACCAGTTGGTCCAGGCCCTCACCGGTCAGCGCGGATCCGAAGAACACCGGGTGGACCAGGCAGCGCGCGGTCTGCGCGGCCAGTTCCGCCGCGCAGTCCTTCTCGGTCGGCACGCGTTCCTCGTCCAGGTAGGCGGCGAGGAAGGCATCGTCGTGGTCGGCCAGCAGTTCACCGACGCGGGCCGTGAACTGCGGGTCGGTGTCCGGACCGAGCGGGGTCGCGCGGGCCTGCCGCGTGCCGGGGTCCGTCACGGCGGACAGCGCCACCGCGGCGGGGGTCAGCCGGTCGCGGATTTCCCGCAGCACCCCGTCGGGGCGCGCGCCGCCCCG
This sequence comes from Streptomyces sp. NPDC043952, assembly GCF_056435325.1. Classification (NCBI taxonomy): domain Bacteria; kingdom Bacillati; phylum Actinomycetota; class Actinomycetes; order Kitasatosporales; family Streptomycetaceae; genus Streptomyces; species Streptomyces sp. NPDC043952. The sequence continues at coordinate 41,331 of NZ_JBWKES010000026.1, read as the reverse complement.
GTCGATCTTGTTGACGAAGACGAGCGTGGGGATGTTCAGCCTGCGCAGGGTGCGCATCAGGACGCGGGTCTGCGGCTGGACCCCCTCGACGGCGGAGACCACCAGGACGGCACCGTCGAGCACCCCGAGCGCCCGATCGACCTCGGAGACGAAGTCGGAGTGCCCCGGTGTGTCGATGAGGTTGACCTTGAGATCGTCCAGGACGAACGTGGCCACGGCGGACCGGATGGTGATGCCGCGCCGCCGCTCCAGCTCCAGCGAGTCGGTCTGCGTGGTGCCGGCGTCCACACTGCCGGGCTCGTCGATCACTCCGGCGCGGTACAGCAGGCGCTCGGTCAGGCTGGTCTTGCCGGCGTCAACATGGGCCAGGATGCCCAGATTCAGTTTGTTCATGGAGAGAGCGCGGATTCCTGTGCGTCGTGATGCGGACCTTTCCTGCCGGATTCCTGGTCGCCTGCCGCATCGTTCCGCCCTCTCTGACGTCGCGTGGATCCGCCCGACGGTGACGCACACCCACGGGCGTGATCACGTTAGCAAGGGCTGCCGCGCGGAACAGGACGCGACGACGACTACCGGCCAGCCGTTCGCCGGCCAGTCACCGTCGGCCGGTCGCCGGGAGGGCCGCCGACGCGCCGGCACGTCGGTGGGCCCCGCCGGCAGACGCGACGGGAAAGGTGACAAAAGATGTCCGGTTTGGCGCCTAGTGTCGCGTTGCGAGTCAACGAAAGGACGCCAGGCCATGCGCATCGCGGTCACCACGCCCACCGGGAACGTCGGACGTCACGTCGTCGCCCAGCTGATCCGGGCCGGGCTCCGGCCCCTGGTCCTCGCCCGCGACCCCGGCCGGCTCGATCCCGCGGTGCGCCGCGAGGTCGACGCCGTCGCGGTCGACCAGCGGGACCCGGACGCGGTCGTCACGGCCACCGCCGGGGCCGACGCCCTCTTCTGGGTCGACCCCCCGACGACGGGCCCGGACCCGCTCGCCGACTACGCGGCGGCCACGCACAGCGTGGTGCGCGCCGTCCGGGCCAACGGCATCGAACGGACCGTCTTCCAGAGCAGCGTCGGCGCCGAACTGCGCCACGGAGCAGGTGAGATCGACGGCCTCGCCGGCACCGAGACCGCCCTCGACGCGCTCGGCGCCACGGTCACCCACCTGCGCTGCGGCTACTTCTTCAGCAATCTGGAGGCACTCCTCGACGCCATCCGGGCCGGCACGATCCCGGTGATCCTGCCGCTGGACCAGCCCCTCGCCTGGGTCGCGCCGCGCGACATCGCCGAGGTCGCGGTCGCGCGCCTGCTGACGACCCACTGGTCCGGCCGCCATGTCCAGGCGGTCCACGGCCCGGCCGATCTCACCTGGCCGCAGGCCGCCGGGATCGTGTCCGCCGCCATCGGCCGCCCGCTGCGCGTCGAACGCGTCGACGACGACGCGATGCGGCACCTGCTGCGCGCCTCCGGCATGCCCGACGGCCTGGTCGAAGCGGTCATCGGCATGTCGACCGGGCTGCGCGACGGCTTCGTACCGGAACAGCCCCGCACGGTGCGCAGCACCACCCCCACCACCCTGGCGTCCTGGGCCTACGACGTGCTCCGGCCCCGGCTCTGACGCCCTGAGGGCGGCGCGTCCCGGCCGGGGGAGGGGCGGTACGGCTTCCGCCTCAGGCGCCCTCGCGGCGGGCGTGCACCCGTCCCAGCCGCCGGCCCACCAGCAGGTAACCGAGCAGCGCGCCGGAGGTGTTGAGGATGACGTCGTCCACGTCGAACGCCCGCCCGGTGACCAGGGCGCCCTGGGCCAGCTCCACCAGCAGCATGACGCACGCGGTCAGCAGCAGCACCCGCCAGCTGCCTCGGGCCCCCGGCGCGAGCACCGGCACCAGGACGCCGAACGGAACGCCGAGCGCGATGTTGCCGCCGATCTGCTTGACGGCGTCCCGCAGTCCTGGCGCGTCCAGGTAGGCCCTGATGGAGCGGCCGGGATGCAGGTTGCTGTGCGCGAGGGAGGCCGAAGCCGGGGACGGCGCCAGGGTGAGCTTGGCCAGGACGACGGCGAAGGCCACCATGAGGACGAAGGCGCACACCATCGCCAGGATCCGCACCGGCAGCGGAAGCACGTGCCGGCGGCGAACGGGGGCTCGCGTCGCCTCCCCGGCACGCTGCGCCACGGCGGCCTCGCGGGGGTCGCCCTTGCGGACCTTCGCTGCCGCTCCGCTCCGGCCCCGACGAGTGAACCAGGCGAGGGGACTTGTCCGGGGCGCGCGGCTGGAAGAGGCGGCGCGTGAGAACAGGGCGGTGCGGGCCATTCGGTCCTCCAGTCGTCAATGTCCCCGAGGGGGAGAGGGGTTGGCGGTGCGGCCGGCGGTCTGCCGGGGGCGGGTCAGGAGCCGTAGGAGACGTGCACTTCCTTGAAGCCGAGGGAGTGCAGCAGGCCCTCCAGCATGTCCGTGGTGTTGCTCTCGGCCCGTGCGGTCAGCCCGCTGTCCTTGGCGGCCTCGGCGATGTGGGACACGGCGAGTTTCTGCACGGCGTGCTCGCTGTCCGGGTTGTCCGAGAACAGGTCGCCCAGCCGGTCGAGCAGTCCGCGCTGCTTGGAGACGGCGTAGGAGTGGTCGGCGTCCAGGGCCGGCTCGCCCAGTCGCGCGTGCGGGAGCCGCAGCGAGGCCGCCGTACGGTCCGCGTTCACCGTCACGTCCTTGTCGCCGACCCTGCCGAGGTCCACGTAGGCGTCCACGGTGCCGGCGCCGACGTACAGGGTGCGGGTGCCGCGCAGGGCGGACGGCAGGTACTTGGCGTCCTTCTCCAGGTCGACGACGACCTGGAAGTCGCCCGAGGCGGCGTCGTAACGGCTCATGTCGTTGAGGGACGTGAGGAGCGCGGGGCCGGAGCGGTCGTGTGTCCGCGTGCCCAACAGGTCCTTGACGCCCGGCAGTACGGCCAGTCGGATGCCGGCGAACAGCAGCGCGAGCACCAGCACGAAGGCGGCCACGGCCTTCGCCCAGCCGGGGACGCGTCTGGGTGGGGGCGCGAGGGGAGTCGTCATCCGGCAGCCCTCCTTCCTGCAGTCCGGATGCCCCCCAAAACCCGTGCCAGGCATACGCGTTGACGAAGAGGCCGCCCACTGCCCCCGTCTTCCGGCCGGACCTGCCGCCGCCACCTCGCGGGGGATGGCTTACTCTCCCCTTTTCGGGATCACAGGGGGGCATGATGCGGTTGAAGCGTGGGAGCAGACGGCTGGCGGCGGTCGTCTTGGCGGGCGTGCTCGGTGCGGCCGTGGCGGGGTGCGGACCTCGGCACCAGGCCGGCGGAGGCCGGCAGACGGAAAGCGGCGCTGAGGGCGGAGGGCCGGGCCAGGCCGAGGCGGAGTACTCCGGGTTGGCCGACGTGCCCGAGAAGGTGGAAGCGAACGGCGCGGACATTCTGGTGGGCGACCCCAGGGCAAAGGTGACCGTGCACCTCTACGAGGACCCGCGCTGCCCGTACTGCGCGCAGTTCGAGACCTCGGGCGGCGGCCCGGTCCTGACCAAATGGGTGCTGCGCCGCAAGGTCAGGGTCGAGTACACGATGGCGTCGTTCCTGGACCCGCGGCTGGGCGGGAGCGGGTCGAAGAAGGCGGTGAACGCGCTGCGCGCGGCGCTGGAGCAGGGGAAGTTCGCCGAATACCACGCCGTCCTGTACAAGAACCAGCCCGCCGAGGAGGTGGACGGCTTCACCGATGCGCGCCTGCTGCAACTGGCGGGCAGAGTGAAGGGGTTGCGGGGGCCCTCCTTCGACACCGCGGTACGGACCATGAAGTACCGGGGCTTCGTGAACTCCGCCGAGAAGACGTTCGCCGCCGCCGGTCACTACAACGGGCACGTCGGGCCGGGCACGCCGACCGCCGAGGTGAACGGGTACCGGATACCCGTCCAGTACGGCGAACTCCTCTACAAGCCGGACCTCTTCGACACCTACCTGACACGGGTGGTCGGAGAGACGGCGTAAGACGCCCGTCCGCCGGGGGCCTCGGAGGCGTGCGAGCCCGGCCCGCTGGATCCTGGCCCGGCCCGGTCGACACCGGACCGGACCGGGCCGGCCGTCACGGGACGGGCCTCACAGATCCGTCGCCTTCTTGACCGCGGTCCTGCCGGGGTTCGTGAGCCCCAGCCCCATCCGGTCGATCTGCACCAGCGGCTTGTTCCCCACGTGCTCCCTCAGCGTCAGGAGGCCGAACGCCGCGTCGAACCGTTCTTCCGTCAGCCCCAGCTCCCTGAACGCCGCCATGTCCCGCAGCGCCTCGATCACGTCCTGCTTCTGGCCCGGAATCCTGAACTTGGACTCCTTCGGCGCGGACTTGAGGGCCGCCATGACCGCCCGTGCGACCGGGTCGGCCTTCCACACCGGGCCCGCGTCCGCCACCGCCCGGTCGGACGGCTCACCCGCGGCGGCCGCGGGCCCGTTGACCGGACCGGGGACCGCGGGCGGCGCGAGCTTCAGCTCCTCGGTCTTCTTCCAGTACCGCGCCGACTCCTCCTCGTGGTTCTTGCGGAACCTGTCGAGCGTGTCGGCGATCAGCTGGGAGTAGTCCTGGCCCGTCGCCGGGTTGCGCGGCGCCTTGTGCGGGTCGTAGGCGACACCGAAGTTGGCGGCCATGTCCATCACGAAGTGGTAGCGGTGGATGTCCGTGAGGTCGCGCCGGTAGTCCGTGTACCACAGGGCCAGCAGCGAGTACGCGATGGCCTCCTTGACCGCCGGGTCGGCACCGGTCGCGTCGGCCAGCTTCATCAGCTTCCCCGTGGTCCGCGAGGGCCCGAGCGAGACCGGGTAGCCGAGCCGGCCGGCGGTCCGCACCTGGTCGTTGAGCTGGTTCGGCGTCGCCATGGGCCCCCGGAACGTGGGGGCGACCGGGGTCCGCTCCAGATCGTCGACGCTCCCGCCCGCCTGGCCCGCCCCTTCGCCCAGTGCCCAGGAGGGCGAGTTCCGCGGGCCCGCGAGTTTCGCCTCGTCCTTGAACACGTAGCCCTTGAACTGCTCCGCGGAGACCGTGACGTACTGTTCGAGCTCCTTGATGCCGTAAAGGATCTCGGCGATGTCATGGACGGCGCTGATGAGCGTGGCGAACCCCTGCGCCTCGGGGTTGCCGAGGATGGCGTCCAGGGTCTTCTCGCCGAAGTCGATGTACGGCAGATAGAGCCGCCGTACCGAAGCCAGCTCCGCGATGGTCTTCGAGAGCGCGTCGCCCAGTGCCGTCACCTGCGTGCGACGCTCGGCGAGCCACGGCCGGAGGTTGTCCGCGACGTATCCGGCCAGTACCTCCTTGATCTTCGCGTCGACGGCCACATCGTCGGAGATCGCCTTCTCCACCTCGGCGACGGGCAGGGCGTTGACCCGGTCCAGGACGGCGGAGGCGGCCTCGTCCATCGTCGCGTACGAGCGCCCGAGAGCGTCCCGTGTCCCGCGCTTGCTCTTCGCGGTCGCCGGGGGCGTGGACTGCTTCGGGGCCTTGATCCACTCGTCGAGCACCTTCATGATCGCCGGCTTGAGCTTCGTGTCCTCCCAGGCGCCGATCAGGTCCGGGTCGGTCAGCCCCTCCCGGATGTCCGCGAACGCGGGCTCCGCCTCCTTCGCCTCGCCCTTGCCCCCGAGGACCAGCACACGCTGGACGGCGGGCCGCCCGGACGGTGCCGCTCCGGACGATGCCGCCCCGGAGGCATCCCCCGGTATGCGCGCCCCCGCGCCGGGCGGTGATCCGCGCATGACACGGTGTGCGGTCGCCTCCGCCTCCCGTTCGAAGCGGTCCGACGGATCGGACACCTTGATGCCGTCGCCCGTCTCCGTGCCCGCGACCGGCCCCCGGCGCTGCTGGATGACATGGGTGAGCTCGTGCGCGAGGGTGTGGTCGTCCCCGCCGCCCGCGCCGATGACGATGTGGTTGCCCGAGGTGTAGGCGCGCGCCCCCAGGGCGGTCGCGGACGCTCTGGCCCTGGCGTCACTGTGGACGCGTACGTCGGAGAAGTCCGCGCCCAGCCGCGCCTCCATGTCGGCCCGCACACCGTCGGCGAGCGGCCGGCCCCCGGAGCGCAGGACCTCGTGGACGGCGGACCGCTGCACCGGCGATCGATCGGCCCGGCGGAGCATTTGTACGACCGCCGCGTTGCCGACCGTGGCCTGGAGCCCGAGCAGTCCGCCCGGCGGGGCGGCGGGGGCGGAGTCGGTTCTGCGGGAAGAGACACGGTCCTTGCCGATCCCGGTGGCTTTGGCGTCCTGGTGATCGTGCAAGGGGTCTCCTCCGGAGTGGACATGATCAGCAGTGGAAATGATCAACTTCTTCTGGATACGCGGCGGCGCGGTGTCGGCGCCAGGTACGCAGGGGCAGTGTCGGCGGCCCGGACGGGCAACGCGGCAGTACCGCGGCGGCACATGTGCCGAGTGGCGGCGGCATACGCGGCGAGCGGCGGCGGGACGCCCGGCGGGCGGTGGCCGGACGCCGGGCGAGGCGTGGCGGACGCTTAGCACTGGGCCTGGTGGGAAGTCGGGGAGCACAGCTCGCCTCCGGGGGCCGGACGGGGCGGGACGGTTTCCGGGCGCGGCAGCCGGTGTTCGCCCGTCACCAAGGAGTGCGCGTGACCGTTCGTATCGGAGTGGAAGAAGAGTTCCACATCGTCGAAGTGGAGACGGGTCGGCTCGCGCCCCGAGCCGCCGCCGTGCTGGAGGGCCTCCCGGAGTACACCTTCACGACCGAGTTGCAGCAGGCGGCCGTCGAGACGAACAGTGGTGTGCATGAGTCCCTTGCCGACCTGTACGACGATGTGACCAGCGCCAGGCGTCGGCTCGATGCCGCGGCGAGCGCACACGGGCTGGCCGTCGTGGCCGCCGGTACGGTGCCGCTGGCCCGCGCGGCGGACACCCGCCCCACCGCCGGACGCCGCTACCGCCACATGGTCGACGAGTACCGCCTGGTCGCCGACGAGCAGCTGATCTGCGGGACCCACGTCCACGTCGACATCCCCGACCGGGACCTGGCCGTCCGCGTCATGTGCGAGGTGTCGCCTTGGCTGCACACACTGCTGGCCCTGTCCGCCAGTTCCCCCTTCTGGGCGGGCACCGACACCGGATACGCCAGCTGGCGGACCATGGTGTGGCAGCGCTGGCCCACCGCCGGCCCGCCGGGCTGCTTCGCCGGCGCCGCCGAGTACGACGCGGTCGTGCGCGCCCTGGTCGGCTCCGGCGTCATCAGCGACGCCGGAATGATCTACTACGACATCCGGCCCTCCGCCCACCAGCAGACCCTCGAACTGCGCATCTGCGACGCCTGTCCCCGCGCGGAGACGGTCGTGCTGATCGCCGGCCTCTTCCGTGCCCTGGTGACCGACGCCCGCGCGCGGCTGGCGGCGAGCGGCACTCCGAGCTGCCAGGGCCGGCACGAGTGGCTGCGCGCCGCGTCGTGGCGGGCCGCGCGCTCGGGTCTGGAAGGCGCCCTGATCGACCCCGCCACACGCCGCGAGGCGCCCGCGGCCCAGGTCGTCCGGGGCCTGCTGGGCCGGGTGCGCCCGGCGCTGGAGGCCGCCGGGGACTGGCCCACCGTCCGGAGCCTCGCCGAGCGGGCGCTCGCGAACGGCAGCGCCGCCCGCCGCCTGCGCCGTACCGCACACCACGACGACCTGCTGGCCTGCACGGATCTGGCGATCGCGGAGACCCGCGGCGAGGAGCGCCCGCCCCCACGGCGCACCGCCCCCGCCCACCGCGTCGCCTCCCCGCCGCAGGCCGCCGCGTAACGAACAGGCGCGCGGGCGCAGCGAAGAGGTGCACAGCAGGGGGGCAGGACAGCAGGAGAAACAGGACAGCAGGAAAAACAGGACAGCAGAGAAACAGGACAGCAGGAGGACACAGGAACGGCAGACGCAGGACCCCGAGACACCCGGACACCCTCTTGTCGCGAAGGAGAAGCATTCCCGTGTCGACCAGTCCCGGCCCCATGCCGGTGGGCGGCCTCCCGCACACCTCACCGCCGTACTCGCACTCGCCATGCTCGCCGCGCTGCCCGCGCGACCCGTACGCGCAGCGGGGAGGTGCTTCCCGATGTGCGGCCTGAGCGGGGAGATGCGGTTCGACGGCACGCGGCCCGATCTCGCGGCCGTCGAGCGGATGGGCGACCGGCTCGCCCCCCGCGGCCCCGACGGGCGGGGGATCTGGACACGGGACGCCGTGGCCCTCGGGCACCGCCGGCTGAAGATCATCGACCTCTCGGAGCGCGGGGCCCAGCCCCTGACCGACACCGAGGACGAATTGACCGGCGTCTTCAACGGCTGCATCTACAACTACCGGGAGCTGCGGGCGGAACTGGTCGCCCTCGGCCACCGGTTCCGGTCCACCTCCGACACCGAGGTCGTGCTCGCCGCCTACCGGCAGTGGGGCACCGCCTGCGTCGACCGCTTCCACGGCATGTTCGCGATCGCCCTCGTCGAACACCGGACCGGCCGGCTGATCCTGATCCGCGACCGGCTCGGCATCAAACCCCTGTACCTGGCGCGGACCCCCGGCCGGCTGCGCTTCGCCTCCTCGCTGCCCGCCCTGCTCGCGGCCGGCGACGTCGACACCTCGCTGGACCCGGCCGCCCTGCACCAGTACCTCAGCTGGCACGCGACCGTCGCCGCGCCCCGCACCGTGCTGAACGGGGTGCGCAAGCTCCCCCCGGCCACCGTGCGGGTCGTCGAACCGGACGGCACCCACCGGGACCACCGCTACTGGCAGCCGTCGTACACGCGCCGCCCCGAGCACACCGGCATGGGCGCCGCCGAGTGGCGGGACGCGGTGCTGGACGCGCTGCGCACCGCCGTACAGCGGCGCATGGTCGCCGATGTGCCGGTCGGGGTCCTGCTGTCCGGGGGACTGGACTCCAGCCTGATCGTGGCCCTGCTGGCCGACGAGGGGCAGCGGGACCTGGCGACGTTCAGCGTGGGGTTCGAGGCGGAGGCCGGTGACGAAGGGGACGAGTTCTGGTACTCCGACCTGGTCGCGCGGGAGTTCGCCACCGACCACCACCAGCTGGTGGTGCCCACGCGGGACGTCCCGTCCGCCCTGGACGCGGCGGTCGCGGCGATGAGCGAGCCCATGATGAGCCATGACGTGGTCGCCTTCCACCTGCTGTCCGAGCAGGTCTCCCGGCACGTCAAGGTCGTCCAGAGCGGGCAGGGCGCCGACGAGGTCTTCGCCGGCTACCACTGGTACCCGCGCCTGGCCTCCGCGCCCCGCGAACAGGAGCCGCAGCGCTACGCCGAGACCTACTTCGACCGGCCGCACCAGGACCTCGCCGCCATACTGCGCCCGGACCTGCTGCCAAAGGACGACGTCTCCGGCCGTTTTGTCCGGGAGCACATGGCGGCACCGGGGGCCGAGACGGCGCTCGACGCCGCTCTGCGCCTGGACACGCATGTCATGCTGCCGGACGACCCGGTCAAGCGGGTCGACAACATGACCATGGACTGGGGCCTGGAGGCCCGCGTGCCGTTCCTCGACCACGAACTGGTGGAACTGGCGGCCGCGTGCCCGCCGGAGCTGAAGCTGGCCGACGGCGGCAAGGGCGTCCTGAAGGAGGCCGGCCGCAAACTCCTGCCGCCCGAGGTGGTGGACCGTCCCAAGGGCTACTTCCCCGTCCCGGCGATCACCCGCATGGCCGGACCCGTGCTGGACAAGGTGCGCGACGCGCTGAACGCCCCCGAGGCGAAACGGCGCGGCGTCTTCCAGGACTCCTGCATCGCCGCGCTCCTGGCGGCCCCCGACCGACACCGCACCAAGCGCGGGGCGAACGCGCTGTGGCAAGTGGCTTTGCTGGAGATATGGCTTCAGACGCACGGAATCTGACCGCAGGGCACCGGACCGCACGGAACCCGGCCGCGGAGAGCGCGGCTGCGGGGAATCCGGCCGCCGAGCGCGTCGCGGACGGCCCGTCCGGCGCCGGACGGCTTACCGCGACGCGCCCGGACGGGCACGCGCCCCCGGCTCCGCCGGACTCCGACGGCCGCACCGACGCCTTCGCCGCGCCCGCCCGCATCGCGCTGCCGGACGCCTCCGGGCCCCGCGACGCGACGATCCGGCTCATCGCGCACGGCTGCTGGTACCCCTCGGCCGACCCGGCCGGCACCCGGCTCGCCTTCATCTGCGACCGGGGCGGGGTACCGCAGCTGTGGACGGGTCCCGTGGACGGCGAGCCCGTACGACTGCTCGACGACGGCCCCGACCCCGTGCGGGAGGTGTCCTGGTCGCCCGACGGCCGCTGGATCGCCTACACCACCGCGCCCGGCGGCGGCGAACACACCCGCGTGCTGTGCGTCCGCCCCGACGGCAGCGACCGGCAGATCCTGGCCGGCGCCGAGCCCGGCAGCTCCGCCCACCTGGGCTGCTGGGCGCACGACGGCTCGGCCGTCACGGTCACCGTCGCGGTCCCCACCGCCGCCCCGCCTTCCCCGGCCGCCCAGGACACAGGGGGCGGCGCCGGTCCGGCCGGCTCCGGCTCCGTCCTCGGCCTTGCCGACGGCCGGCTGCCGGACCACTGGCAGGGCCGGGCGGGGGAGACGGAACTGCTCGGACCGGCCCCGCACACCGACCGCGGCCCGGCACTGCCCTCGCCCGCCGTCACGGTGGAGACGACGCCGATCGGCGCTCCGGGCGGCAGGGGCGGCAGGGGCGGCCACCCCGCCACCGGCTTCGGCGACGGTCTCTCGGCCTACCTCGTGGACCCCGACGCGGTCACCGCCCCCGTGCTGATCGCCGCCGTGAAGGACGCGGCGACGCTGCGCGTGTGCGACCTCAGCCGGGACGGCAGGCTCGCGCTGCTGCGCCGGGGACCCCGCGGCCGGCGCGAGGCGGTCGTGCTGCGCACCGCCGACCATGTGACGACCTGCGTGATGCCGGTGGCCGACGGGGACCCGTGGATCGGCAGCTTCTCCCCCCGAGCGGACGTGCTGCGGCTGCGCAGCAACGCCCACCGGGAGTTCGCGGTCCTGCTGGTGGCCGACCTCGACCCGGACGGGCGGCCGCTGCGCTGGTCGACCGTCGCCTCGCGCGCGGGCAGCGACCTGGAACTGCTGCGCCACACCCGCGACGGCGCCGCCGTGCTCGCCTGGAACGTCCGGGGCATGAGCGACGTCGAACTCCTGGACACGGAGTCGGAGACAGCCGCCGGGACAGAGGGGGGCACGGACGCGTTCACCCCGCCGGAGACGCGGAGCGGCCCGCCGTCCCGGCACATCCCGCTGCCCCACGAGGTGGTCACCCGCATCGCGGACGCGGGCCCCCGCCTCGCGCTGGCGCTGTCGGGGTCCCGCCGCCGCCCCGGCATCTGGTGGCTGCCCGACGGCGCGACACCGGTCCGCACCCCGTGGTCCTCCCGTGACGAGGACGCCGTACCACCGGGCCGCCCGCCCGTACGGCCCGTACCGCTGCGTCCCACCGCCCGCGACGGGCTGCCGCTGAACGGCTGGTACTACAGGGCACCGGGGCGCGCGCCCGGCGAACCCGCGCCCTGCGTCATCTACCTGCACGGCGGTCCCGAGGACCAGGAACGCCCCGTCCTCGACCCGCTCTACCACGAGATCCTCGGGCGAGGGCTGGACATCTTCGCCCCCGATGTGCGCGGCTCCTCCGGATACGGCAGGTCGTTCGTCGACGCGGACCTGGGCAGGGGCCGGTTCGCCGCCTTCGACGACGTGGCGGACTGCACCGCCCACGCGGTGCTGGCCGGCCCGGCCGATCCGGCCCGGCTGGCGGTGATGGGCCGCTCGTACGGCGGTTACCTCACGTTCGCCTCGCTGGTCTGGCATCCGGACCTCTTCCGCACCGGCGTGGCGGTGTGCGGCATGTCGGACCTCGGGACGTTCTTCGAGGGCACCGAACCCTGGCTCGCCCAGTCCGCGGCCCACAAGTACGGCCACCCCGAACGCGACCGTGAACTGCTGCGGGAACTGTCCCCGATGACCCGTATCGACGCGCTGCGGGCACCGGTGTTCGCGGTGCACGGGGAGCACGACACCAATGTGCCGCCCGCGGAGTCGGAGCAGTTCGTACGGGCGGCCCGCGAGCGGGGTGTGGCAGCCGAACTCCTCATGCTGCGCGAGGAAGGACACGAGTTCCTGCGCGCCGACAACCGCCGGCTCTTCCGCCGCGCCGCCGCGGACTGGCTGCAACGGCACCTGAGCGGCTGACCGTTGACCCCGACCCCGACCCCGGCCCCGACCGTGTCCGCCACCGCGCGCGGAACGGCTGGTATTACTGGGGCATGCAGGAAGAGATTGCACGCTCCGCGATCGACACGTTCATCTCCGCGTTCAACGCCTCGGAGGACGGCTATGTGACTGCCCTGCTGTCCCAGGCCCTGACCTCGGACGTGGTCTTCTGGGGGCCGTTGGGCCGCAGCGAAGGAATCGCGGCGGTCGAGCGGTTCGTGCTGGACATCCGGCGCCACCCGGCGGGGACCGGCACGATGGTGCGCTGCTCGGCGGTGGACATGCCTGACGAGTGGGCCCGGTACCAGTGGGTCTTCACCACGCCGGACGGAGGCCCCCACCTGGCGGGAACGGACGTCGTCCATCTGCGGCGGAGCCTCATCGACCAGATCATCGTCTTCGCGGGGGAGATCGAACCGTCCGCCTCCTGAGTCGTCCTTCTGGCGCCGTCCTTCCCGCCCACCGAGGCGGGCAGCATCATCGCGCACCGGACTCGTGCCGGCCGGTGGGCCTATGCGGTCACGGTCACAGCACTAGCACAGATCCCAGGGGCTCGGTCCGGTACCCGCGCGCCATGCGTCGAGGTCGTGGCCGTCCACGCAGACGATCCCGCACTGCGCCGCGTATTCGAGGGCGGGTGTGGTGAACTCGCTGGTGGTGACGAGCGCCGCGATGTCGGCCTCGTGGATGGTGAAGCAGGTGCCGCCGAAGCGCTGCATGTCCTGCGAGCCCACCTTGTGCGTGTCGCCGTACTGCTTGCACTGGATGACCACGCGCCGCCCTTCCGGCGTGACCGCGAGGACATCCGCCCCCAGATCGCCGGTGCCGCCCACCACCTCCACCTCGCGGCAGCCCTCCCGGACGCACAGCTCGGCGATGGCCTGCTCGAAACCGTCCGGGTCCAACTCGGCGTAGATGTCAGGGGAGTCGAGGACGACCGTGGGCTCCTCGCCGTTCCCGCCCGGCACGGCGATCGTGGTCGCCGGCACCTCCGGGCGGAGGAATTCCGCGTCGCCCCCGGCCTCCGGTGCGACGGTCCCGCCCGTCGCCGTGGAGTCGAGGCTGTCGGTCGCCGCCTCGGCTCCCACCTCCAGGGCGCGGGCGGCCCGCCGGGCACACCGCCTGGCGGACAGCCTCCCGCGTCCCGGCCGGTACAGCAGGACCCCGGCGATGCCGAGCACGGCCAGGACGGCGGCCCACAGCGGGCGGCGCTCCACGACATGGGCCACGAGGCGCACCACGAGCGCCAAAAGGCAGAGGACGACCGCGAGCAGGACGAAGAACCATGTGGTCGTCCGCAGATCGAACCGCCGCTCGCCGCGTATTCGCCGTCCAGGGCGCACCGGAATGGTCATCTGGCTCTCTTTCGGGCAGGGAACGAAGATCGGAAACGTACGTGTGCCCGAGATCGCCGGCGGTTCTCCGCGGTAGGTCAGGCGGCCAGGGCCCTGGACACCTCGGCGCCCGCGCCGCGGTTCGCCCGGAACTGTTCCAGGAGCGCGTCGGCCGCCGCGAGTGCCTCTTCCACCGTCCGGGTGCCGGTCATCACACACAGCGTGTAGGAGGTGTCCTCCAGCTCCCGGCTCGAATGTCCGGTGGGCTGGAGGTCATGGCGGAAGCGGGCCTCGGCGAACCGGGCCAGCAGCGCACGCACTTCCTTCTCCGCGGGCAGCAACACAGCGACGTCCTCCCTGACATGACGGTCGGAAGGGGGCTCGACTCCCCCCCCGGCATCCCGTCTGCCCCCGCAGTGCCACCGCATGCCTCACGCCCCGCGGTTGCCCGTACGCCACTGGTCCGTACGTCACCGGCCCGTACGTCACCGGCACCGTACGTCACCGCGCCGACCGGCCGGCGCCGGTGCGCACGTCGCCGCCACGGGTCCGCAGCGGCACGCCCGCCTCGCCGAGCAGGCGGTGCACGAAGCCGTACGACCGGCCGTGCTCCTCGGCTATGGCACGGATCGACCGCCCCTGCCGGTACTCCCCGGCGAAGGCTTCGGCCAGCTTCTCGCGCGCGCCGCCTGTGATCCACTGTCCCTTGCGCACGGTGATCTCCTTCTCGCTCCGTCGAGACGTGATCACCGGTTGCCCGCGCCGCCGCGGCCCATGCATCCGGGGCCGTACGGCGGCGAGGGGGCAGATACGACGGTTCGGGTGCAACAGGGCAGGTCAGTCGGCCGGGTTGAGCTCCGCGTACACCAACTCCACCAGCTCCTCGGCTTCTTGCCGGTGGGGATCGCCGGGGACTCGGTAGTACCCGCCCAGCGTGGCGATCACGTCCCGCTGGGAATCGTCGTACTCGTGACCACGGTCCCCCCGCGCCCCGGCGCTCTCGGACCCGGACGTCCGCCACCACCACAGCCGGCCGCGGATCTCCTCCTTCGACAGCCCTCCCTCCAGGGTGATGTCCCGGCCCTGGACCTTCCCCGTGATCCGCACGGAGTTCGCATCGGTGGCCATGCGCCATGTCTCCTCTCGCCACCGGGGTGCGCCGACGGCGCCTTGTCCCGGTCGCGGCTGCGGATACCCACCGAAGCGCGTTTCGCACGGCCCGCGCCGGTGATGGGCACGAACCGAGGGGGATTGGTCGAGAGGGCCGGCTCAGCCGGCCAGTTCGCCGAGGAGCGCCCAGGTGCGGCGGCGGTCCGCCTCTCCCGCGATCTCGGTGGTCGTGAACACCACCTCGGTGGCGCCGGCGTCACGGTAGCGCCGCACCTCGGCCGCGACGGTCTCCTCGTCACCGACCACCGCCACGTCGGCGGCCCGTCGGCCACCGGAGAGTTCGATGATCCGCGCGTAGGACGGGATCTGCTCGTAGAAGGCGAGGCTGTCGGTCAGCTTCGCCCGCACCGAGGCCACGTCGTCGGTGACCACCGCGGGCACGAGGGCCACGATCCTGGGCGCCGGCCGGCCGGCGGCCTCGGCCGCGGCGGTCAGGGCGGGGACGATGTGCTCCGCCAGGGCGCGCGGCCCCGCCAGATACGGCAGGATCCCGTCCGCCAGCTCACCGCTGACCCGCAGCGCCTGCGGCCCCATCGCGGCGACCAGCAGGGGGACGCCGCCCTCGGCGCCCGGCACGCGGGCCGGGATCGGGGTGGTGGCGGTGAGCAGCTCACCGTGGAAGTCGGCCGTGCCGGTCTGCGTCAACTGCCGCAGCGCGGTGAGGAATTCGCGCAGCAGGGCGATGGGGCGGGCGAAGGGCAGACCGAAGCCGGTCTCCGTCAGCAGCTTGGTGCCGAGGGCCAGCCCCAGGTGGTAGCGGCCGTGCGTCGCGGCCTGGGCGGTCTGGGCCTGGCTGGAGACGACCAGGGGGTGCCGGCCGAAGACGGGGATCGCGGAGGTCCCCACCTGGAGTCCGGGCACCTCACGGCCGACGATCGCGGCGAGCTGGGGCGAGTCCACGCCGAAGGTCTGACCGAACCAGACGGACCGCAGCCCGGCAGCCGCGGCCTCCTGCGCCAACTGCACGCTGGCGTCGACCTCGTTGTGCGCATCACGGGCACTGAGTGCTACTCCAACAGTCATGCCATCCCGAACGGACACCGGCGGGAGGCGTATTCCGATGCGCGTGTGAACATTTCCCCGCCCGGCGAGGATCAGCCGGCGCTGATCGCGGCCTGTGCGGTCGTCGTGTGGGAGTGCCCCGATGCTGCGAACCATGTTCAAGTCCAAGATCTAGCATCTGGGCATTTGCGCAGGTCAGAGGCATAATGGGACCGCTCAGGTCAGCAAATGGTCAGCATCGGGCGCGGAAGCGTCCTGCCTTGCTGACCTGGTGACCGCCGCGGCGGTCACCAGGGCGCAGATGCCTTGCTCCCGCTCGGAAGGTCCGCTACGTGGCTCGACAGCTCGCTCGCGGTATGGGGTCGTTCTTCAAGAACTGCGGCTGCGCCAAGCCGACCCGATGCCCGCACCCCTACACGATCCGTTTCCGCAACGGTCTGGGTAAGCAGGTCGAGGAGGGCGGTTTCGGCACGCAGGATGACACTATCGATCGCCTCACACAGATCTACGCGGAGAAGAGGCGCACGGCGCCTTCTGTCGCGGAAGCGCGCCGGGGGGGCATTCTGGGCGACGAAGTGGACCACGTTGACGTGTCGATCATCAAGATGGGAGGAGCTTTCGACAATGGACCGTTCATCGGCGTCAAGTGACGGCTTTTCTGATGTGAGCCTGGATTGCTCCATCTACGTCGACTCGGAAAACCGAGAAGCGATCTTTCATTGCGTCGCACAGAGTCTCGGAGGCGGCGCTGAGACGTACAGAAAGATCGAAACTTCAGCACTTGAGCTGTACGTCGCACACAACGACTACGAGATCGACTCAGTGCGCAGCTCCGATTTCGTCTGCTGGCCAACCGTCCTTGAGTGCACGCAGCCTTCAGGGGGCAGTGCAGCGGAATTCATGGACGCTGTCGGCAGGTGCTTGGATGCTCTGTGCAAGGCTCCTTTTCGGGCTGTTGCGGCATGCGATTTCGAGGATAGTCTGCCGTATTCCGGGGGTATCGACGTGATCCGTTGATTTGGAGTGGCGGCCTATTCTTTTGAGTAGGCCGTCCTTTCGCCTCTCGCGCTGGCTGTATCCACGCTCGGCAGTCCGAAGGATGTCAGCGGGCTGACCGGCAACGATGAGGAGGACGAAGCTCGGCAAAGGCCGGGCGGGCGTTCGTCGCCTACATCCTTATCGCCCTCCGCACCTTGTATTCCAGGGCACGTCGAGGAAAGCGAGCCGGTGGACGGGTCGGCGCGGCGGCAGGCGGTTACACCGTCCGCCGACCAGCAGCCCCCGGTATTCGTCACCCGCCCACGCTCCGGCCGGCCGCGACCTAAGCGTGATCGCGGCTCGGCTCGCGCTCTGCTCTGGCCGAATCTCGAATGTCTTACACCCGACCTGTGCCACCGCCGAGAGCCACCGGACGAGCTATTCCATGGTCATGAGAATCGCCGGTTTGGCTAACCGGCGATTCGCTGCTATGTGGCGGCGCCATTCGGCACTCGGGATGGTTGATAGAATTTGGCTGCCGGCACCTCCTGGGCGATATGCAGGCGCTTCGGTCAACTGACCCATGGCGGTGCGTGGTCCGGCTCCCGGTCGAGCGCCGCCGCCTCTGACTCCCCTCCAGGACGCCCGAGTGACGGTCATCACGGATGCCTTCGGGGGGTGCTGCGTAGGCTTGAACCGTCGCCGCCGGGGGACGGGAGAGCGGGCGAAGCCCTCCTCCAGTCGCCTGGCGAGGCGTCAGAAAAGTCAGCGAGTGGTCAGCATGAGTCCTGAAAAACCCTGGGGAAAGCTGCCCGAACGCGCGACTCGTTGTAGGGTATGGAAACAGCCCTTGACCTGCAAAAACGCAGGCAGGGAGCCTACTTCTGGGAGTGCCCCGATGTTGCGAACCATGTTCAAGTCCAAGATCCACCGTGCCACCGTCACCCAGGCCGACCTGCACTACGTGGGATCGGTGACGATCGATGCCGAGTTGCTCGAGGCGGCGGATCTGCTGCCCGGCGAGCTGGTGCACATCGTGGACATCACGAATGGTGCCCGGCTGGAGACGTACGTCATCGAGGGGGAGCGGGGATCGGGCGTCGTCGGGATCAACGGGGCGGCCGCTCATCTCGTGCAACCCGGTGACCTGGTGATCATCATCAGCTATGCGCAGGTCAGCGACGCCGAGGCGCGGGAGATGGCGCCGCGGGTGGTGCATGTCGACGCGGACAACCGGATCGTGGCCCTCGGTGCCGATCCGTCCGAGCCGGTCCCCGGTACCGAGCAGCGGCGCAGCCCGCGGTCCGTGCCGGCCTGAACCCGGTCGGCCCACCCGGCCGCCGTCCTCGGGTGAGTGGCCTGGCGGTGGTCGGGTAGGCGGGAGTAGTCCAGAGGCGACGTCCAGTGACACCGACGACCGCGCGGAGGACGCGATGACCAACCCGCACCCCGACCCCGCCCCACCGGCCCCCGGCCCCACCCCGACCCCGGACCCGTACCCCACCCCGGTACCGCCCCCGGAGCCGGGCCCCGCCCCCGGACCCGGACCCGGCCCTGAGCCGACGCCGACCCCGCAGCCACCGGGTCCTGGCCCGCAGCCGACCCCCCAGCCGCCGGGACCCGGCCCGACCCCACCCGCCCCCGGCCCTCCGGAACCGTCCCCCTCGCCGATCCCGCCGGGCCCCGAACCCGTACCGTCCCCCGAACCGGGCCCACCCCTGACCTCCTGACAAGGCCCGGCGACAACGCGCCCCGAGGGGGTGCGGGGAACTGCGCGACCAGCCACGCCACCACCTCACAGCCGCGCAACCACAGCTCCCCGCACCCCCTTGGGCACACCTCGCAACCACCCCCCGCACCCCTAAGGGCGAGCCCCACCCCTAAGGGCAAGCCCCGCCCCCTAAGGGCAAGCCCCGCCCCCTAAGGGCAAGTCCCACCCCCTAAGGGCGAACTCCAGCCCTTAAGGGGCACCCCACCCCTTAAGGGGCGCCCCACCCCTTACGGGCCACCCCGGCCCCCATCACCCCGGCGGCCCCCACCCCCGCGAACCCCCTACGCCGAAACCTCACTCCGATCCCCGCCCCACAGCGTGTGGAACGCCCCCTCCCGGTCCGTCCTCCGATACGTGTGCGCACCGAAGAAGTCCCGCTGCCCCTGCGTGAGCGCCGCGGGCAGCCGGGGGGCGCGCAGCCCGTCGTAGTAGGACAGCGCCGCCGCGAAGCCCGGCGTCGGGACCCCTTGCCGGACCGCCGTGGCCAGCACCTCGCGCCAGTCGTCCTGGGCCGCCGCGATCTCGCGGGCGAAGGTCTCGTCGGACAGCAGGCTCGGCAGATCGGGGCGGGCGTCGTACGCGGCGCGGATCCGGTCGAGGAACGCCGCCCGGATGATGCAGCCGGCGCGCCAGATGGCGGAGACGGCGCCCTGATCGATGTCCCAGCCGTACTCCTCGCCGCCCGCCGCGATCTCGTGGAAGCCCTGCGTGTACGACACGATCTTGGAGGCGTACAGCGCCTGTTCCACCCGGTCCGCGAAGGCCCCCGCCTCCGCCCCGCTCAGCGGCGCCGGCCGCGGACCGGCGAGATGGCGGGAGGCCGCCCGCAGCGCGGCGTGGCCGGACAGGGAGCGGGCGAAGACGGCCTCCGCGATGCCGGAGACCGGTACCCCGAGGTCCAGCGCGATCTGAACGGTCCAGCGGCCGGTGCCCTTCTGCTCGGCTTGGTCCACCACCACGTCCACGAACGGCTTCCCGGTCGCCGCGTCCACGTGGGACAGCACCTCGGCGGTGATCTCGATCAGGTACGAGTCGAGCCGCCCGGTGTTCCAGGTGCGGAAGATGTCCGCGATCTCCGCCGGCGTGTAGCCCGCCACGTCCCGCAGCAACTGGTACGCCTCGCCGATGAGCTGCATGTCGGCGTACTCGATGCCGTTGTGCACCATCTTCACGAAGTGCCCGGCGCCGTCCGCCCCCACATGGGTCACACAGGGCGCGCCGTCCTTCGCCTTCGCGGAGATCTTCTCCAGCATCGGGCCCAGCGAGGCGTACGACTCCTTCGAGCCGCCCGGCATGATGCTCGGCCCGTGCAGCGCGCCCTCCTCGCCGCCGGAGATGCCGGTGCCGACGAAGTGGATGCCCTGCTCGCGCAGCTCGCGTTCCCGGCGCCGGGTGTCCGCGAAGTGCGCGTTGCCGCCGTCGATGATCATGTCGCCGGGCTCAAGGAGCGGCGCGAACTCCTTGATCACCGCGTCCGTGGGGTCACCGGCCTTGACCATGATCATCAGGCGGCGCGGTCGTTCCAGAGCGGCCACGAACTCCTCGGCGCTCTCGGTCGCGATGAAGTCGCCCTCCTGCCCGAACTCCTTCACCAGATCCCGCGTCCGCGACGCCGTGCGGTTGTGCAACGCGACCGTGTAGCCGTTGCGCGCGAAGTTCCGGGCGAGATTGCGGCCCATGACCGCGAGGCCGGTGACGCCGATCTGCGCTGAAGTGCTCATACCGCCTGCTCCCTGATCGCCTGGTGAGTACGTCCCCCGTCGGGTACGGGTCCCCGCCCATCCTGACGTGACCCCTGGGCGAGCGCACATCAGACTCGCCATCCTCGGGTCCGGGGCGCGGAACCCGGCCGCGCAGCCCCGGTGGGCTTCTGCCCAACGGCCGTACGATCATGGCCGGTTGACGTCCCCCGACGGCCGAAACGCCGTCTTGTCATGGCATGTTCGCGGCGCATAGTTTTGCCCCTCCTGACGCATGAGGGGACCTCGCGTATGGCCCTGAGTGGCCGGCACCGCCGGTATCAGCCGAACAGGATCAACCGCGTCTCGCTCACGGTCACGGCTGGCGGCGCGGGCCTCGCGCTCCCGCTGTTCGCCGCGGGGACAGCCACGGGAACGGCCACCGGGGCGGCCACCCACACCGGCACCGGTACCGGCGCCGAGACCGGCTCCCGCACGGGCTCCCAGGACGGCACCCGCGACCCCGTTCCCGGAAAGGCGCTCGACGCCGCCGCCCGTGACGTGCGCCCGGGGACCACTCCCCAGTCACGGGCCGGCCGTACCACGATGTACACGGTGGTCCACGGCGACACCCTCTCGGGCATCGCCGGCGAGCACCACGTCCGGGGCGGCTGGCGCGCGCTCTACGCGGGCAACCGCGCCACCGTCGGCGACGACCCCGACCTGATCCTGCCGGGCGAGCGACTCGCCCTGCACCCCGCGAAGGCGCCAGCCGGACCCGCCAACTCCGCGAAGAACAAGCCGACTTCGCACCCGGCGAAGCCGAAGGTCCACCACCAGACCAGGAGCACCACGAGCCCGAAGAACGCCAAGAGTGCCAAGAGTGCCAAGACCGGGGCGAGCGCTCACGGCGTCGTCGCCCCCGTCCACGCGGCCATCGGCACCGGGTACCGCGTGCCCGGCCCCTACTGGTCGAAGGGCTACCACACCGGCGTCGACTTCCTCGTGCCGACCGGAACCGCCGTGCACGCGGCCGAGGCCGGGGAAGTCGTGGCGGCGGGCTGGGGCGGGTCGTACGGCTACCAGGTGGTGCTCCGGCACGCCGACGGGCACTACACCCAGTACGGCCACCTGTCGGCCATCTCCGTGCGGATCGGGCAGCACGTCGCCGCCGGCGCGCGCATCGCCCGCTCCGGGGCCACCGGCAATGTCACCGGGCCCCATCTGCACTTCGAGGTGCGCACGGGACCCGGCTTCGGCACGGACGTCGACCCGCTCGCCTACCTGCGGGCCCACGGCGTCAGGATCTGACCTGCGGCCGCCGCCGGTGGTGGATCGTCTCCCGCAGGTCCGGTTCCCCGAGCGGTTCGCCCGGCTCCGCGGGCACTCGTCCGTCCGCGTCCGCGGGGACCCGTACGTCCTCCCCGTCGACCCGCTGCCGCGGTACCGAGGCGATCACCGTGCCGGTGGCCGAAGGCTCCGGGGCCGCCGTCCCCGTCTCCTCCATCCGCTCCGTCGTCAGCATGATCAGCCCGCCCGCCGCCAGCACCCCGCAGCCCAGGGCGAGCAGGGTGCCCGTCGTGCCGTGGCGGAAGGTCTCGCCGAACATGAGGATGCCGACCGCGGCGGCCAGCACCGGGTTGACGACGGTCAGGGTGGCGAGCGGCGCGGCCAGGCCGCCGCCCCCGTAGGAGGCCTGGGAGAGCAGGACGCCGGCGACCGAGAAGACGGCGATCAGCGCCAGCGAGAACAGGGTGCCGGAGGAGCCGGGGCCGCCGTCCCAGCCGACCGTGGCGGACTTGGTGAACACCGAGGACATGCCGAACGCGATGCCGGACGCCGTGGCGAGCAGCACGCTGCGCACCGCGGGATGCCGGTGGGCGGCCCGGCCCGCGCACATCAGCGCCAGCACCGCGCCGCCGGTGACCACCGCGGCGGCCAGCCGCTGCGGGGCGTCGAGCGCGTGGTCGTGGGAGGAGCCGACCAGGGACAGCAGCCCCGCGAGCCCGACGGTGGCCATCACGGCGCCCCGCCAGGCGGTCGCCCCGGCCCGGCGGCCGACGCACAGCGCGGCCAGCGGCAGGGCGAAGACGATGGTCAGCGCGCCGAGCGGCTGGACGATGCTCAGCGGTCCGTAGGCCAGCGCCACCACGTGCAGCAGCCCGCCGAGGCCGTTGAGCGCGAGCGCGCCCCACCAACCGGCCCTGCGCAGCGGCAGATACGCGCTGCCGGGGGAGGACACGGCGACCCGCTCCTGCACGATCGCGCCGCCCGCGTAGCCCAGCGCGGAGACGAGCGACAGCAACACGGACAGCGCGAGGGCGCTCATCGGCGTCTTCCGCTCATCGGCCTCTCACGCTCATCGGCGTCTCCTGTGCGTGCGGCACAGGGCGCGGGCCCGGTGCCGTCTACGGTCGGCTTCCATGGTCCACACTCTGCCCGCCCGCGCCGTTTCCGTCGTCGTCCCTGAGCACGCAATGCGTCCTACTGCCGATGGAGTACACCGGTACGGTGATCATCCCTGAGGTGGGTTACCCCAGGGGGAGCCCCGGCCGTCCGGGGTGCGAACGGGCCTGGTACGAGTGTCCTCGTGGACCTCGACCCCGAACTCGCCGCCCTGCGCCCGCCGGGTCCCTTCTTCGCCCTGCGCACGGCCCCGGAGGGGGACCCTTCCGGGCTCCCGACCCTCGCGGCGGCCTACGCGCCGGACGGCCCCGACGGGCCCCTGACCGCACGCGTGGCCCTCGTCGCCCGCCGCCTTGGCACCCCCGAACCCCGTGTCGCCGCCTCCCTCGCCCAGCAGGGCCTGGCCGCCCGGCTCTGGTCGGCCGCGCTCGGCTGCGCCGTCCTGTACGGCCGGCTGCCCGACCTGCGCCCGAGCCTGCTGCGCTGGGACATCGAGGCGTCCGCGCCCGACGACCTGTGGCTCGCCGAAGTCCGGCCGGGGCCCGGCGACGCGGGCGCGCTCGCCGCCGCCGTGCTGGGCGGCCATCTGGAGCCCCTGGGGGAGACCCTGAGAGACCATTACGGGATCGCGGCCGGGCTGCTGTGGGGCAACGCGGGCTCCGCGCTCGCCGGAGCCGCACGGGAACTGGAGCGCTGGGCCCGCGCCCGCGGCCGTTCCGACGCGGTGGCCCGCACCCGCGCGCTCACCGGTGAACTCTTCGGCCACCCCCTGCTGCGGGCCACCGGCACCCGCACCGGCTCCGCCTTCCGCCGCCGCAGCTGCTGCCTGTACTACCGGGTCCCCGGCGGCGGCGTGTGCGGCGACTGCTGCTTCCCCCGGCCCCCGGCCGCACCCCGCTCCCCAACCGCCGTACCGGGCAAGGGAGAAGGGACCGCTCGCTGACCCGTCCGCGCCGGGATGCCGCCCCGCCGAGCCCGGCTTTCTTACACTCCGTCACATAACAATCTCCGCGACGCGTTTACCCCCTCCCGTCGCGCAATGCCCGGTTTCCCGGCATCCGGCCGCCACGATGCAGGCAACGATGTCGAACCTCCGGAGGTCATCCGACATGAGAGGGACCCGGCGCACACGGCTGTGCCTGGCCTGGGTGATGGCGGCGTCCGCGCTGGTCGCCACCCCCGCCGCGGGAGCAACCGAGCGGACCGACGGCCACCTCACCGACCTGGTTAACCCCTTCATCGGGAGCCAGGACGAGGGCAACACCTTCCCCGGCGCCGCCGTGCCCTTCGGCATGGTGCAGCTCTCGCCCGACACCGGGCACAACACCGGTTACGACTACACCCAGAGCCGGATCCGCGGCTTCTCGCTGGTCCACCTGTCGGGCGTGGGCTGCCGGATCGGCGGCGACCTGCCCGTGCTGCCCACCACCGGCGATGTCGCACAGACCGACGACGCCACGTACGCGACCGCGTTCTCGCACGCCGACGAGGCGGCGAGCCCCGGCTACTACCGCGTCGGCCTCGCCTCCGGCATCCGCGCCGAACTGACCGCCTCCGCCCGCACCGGGGTGCAGCGCTACACCTTCCCCGCCACCACCAAGGCCAACGTCCTGCTGAACGCGGCCCAGTCGCTGCACAAGACGAGCGGCAGCAAGGTGGAGATCCTCGACGACCGCACCGTGCGCACCGAGATCACCGGGCACGGCTTCTGCCGGGACACCGGTCCGTACACGGTCTACACGATCACCCGTTTCAGCCGGCCCTTCACCGCCTACGGCACCTGGGACGGCGCCACCGTCACCGCGGGCTCGCGCAGCGGACGCGGCGGTGCCTACGTCCGCTTCGACACCACCGGGGACCGGACGGTCGAGGCGACCACCGCGCTGTCGTACGTCGGCCCGGACGGCGCGGCGGGCAATCTGCGGGCCGAGGGCGGCCGGTCCTTCGACGCCGTGCGCCGGGCGGCCCGCGAGCGGTGGGAGGCGCGCCTCGCGGCGGTGCGGGTGCAAGGCGGCGGCGACACCCTGCGCCGTACGTTCTACTCCTCGCTGTACCGGTCCTACCTCGCGCCCAACATCGGCGGCGACGCCGACGGCCGCTACTTCGGCTGGGACCGGCGGGTGCACCGGGCGCGCGGGTTCACGTACTACCAGAACTGGTCGCTGTGGGACACCTACCGCACCCAGGCCCAGCTGCTCGCCCTGCTCGCGCCGCGCGAGGCGCGGGACATGGCCCGCTCGGTGGTGGCGATCGACGAGGACGGCGGCTGGCTGCCCAAGTGGGGCTACGGGCCGGTCGAGACGAACGTGATGAGCGGCGACCCGGTCACCCCGTTCCTGACCACGGCCTATCAGATGGGCTTGCTGAAGGGGTTCGAGGAGCGGGCCTACCGGGCGCTGCGCAAGAACGCGGACGGGGTGCCGCCCGCCGCCAATCCGGGGATCGGGCGGGAGGCCAACGCCGAGTACGTCAAGAACGGCTTCGCCCCCTTCGACAAGGACCGGCCACTCGCCAAGATGGGCGACTCCGACTACCACCACGGCGCCTCGGTCACCCTGGAGTACGCCCTCGCCGACGCCATGCTCGCCCAGATGGCCCGTGGCCTCGGGCATGACGCGGACGCCGCCCGGTACGCGGCCCGCTCGCGTGACTACCGGACCATCTTCGACCCCTCGACCGGCTTCTTCCGGGCCCGCGACTTCTCCGGCGCCTTCACCGGCTCCCCCGACCCGGCGCTCGGCACCGGCTTCCACGAGGGCACGGCCTGGCAGTACCAGTGGCTGGTCCCGCAGGACCTGGCCGGCATGGTCCGGCTGATCGGCGGCAAGCGCGCCGCCAACGCCCGGCTCGACTCCTTCTTCGCCTACGACCGGCTGCTCGCCGACCCGGCCCGCACGGCCCGCGAGGTGTGGGTGCACGGCGACCCGTACGCCTACTACAACGCGGCCGTCTACAACCCGATGAACGAGCCCGACCTCATCGCGCCCTACACCTACCTCGCCACCGGCCAGCCCTGGAAGACCACCGACGTGGTGCACGCGGCCCTGACCCTGTTCACCGACGGCCCCACCGGCATGACCGGCAACGACGACCTCGGCACCATGTCCGCCTGGAACGTGCTGTCGTCCATCGGGCTGTTCCCGATCCAGCCCGGCTACGACACCTGGGGCCTGTCCACGCCGGTGTTCGACCGCGTCGACCTCGCCCTGGACCGCCACTACTGGCCGAGCGGCACACTGACCGTCACCGCGCCGGGCACCTCGGCCGCCGACCGCTATGTGCAGGGCGTGCGCGTCGACGGCAGGGCCCACGGGCGGACGTATCTGACGACGCGTGCGCTGCGCTCCCTGCGCTCGCTGGCGTTCACGGTCGGCCCGCGCCCGTCAGGGTGGGGTACGTCGGCCCAGGCGGCGCCCCCGGTACTGAAGTGACCTCAGATGTCTCCTGAGTCCCGCCCCGTTCGGCGGGGCGGGACTTTATCCGTTGTTAACTGAGCGTATATCGATCGAACTTGACCGTAATCGGCGGACGGGGATTGACTGAGGTTCCCTTCCGCCGACGCGCGAGGCAAGCCCGTGACCTCCGATCTGCTCGCTCCCCTGGACCTGGCCTTCTGGAACATCGAGTCCGACCGGCACCCCATGCACCTGGGCGCGCTCGGCGTCTTCGCCGCGCACTCGCCCACCGCCGGCGCCCACGCCGCCGACCTGCTCGCCGCCCGCGCCGCCGCCGTCCCCGGACTCCGCCTGCGCATCCGCGACGTCTGGGGACCGCTCGCCTTCGGCGGCGCCGCCCGCGAGGCGGACCCGGACTTCGACCCGCTGAACCACGTACGGCTGCACGCCCCGACCGGCGAATTCCACGCGGCCGCCGGGCGGCTGATGGAACGCCCGCTGGAGCGTGACCGGCCGCCCTGGGAGGCGCATGTGCTGCCCGGCGAGGACGGGGTCTCCTTCGCCGTGCTGTTCAAGTTCCACCACGCCCTCGCCGACGGGCTGCGCGCGCTCAAGCTCGCCGCGGGCGTCCTCGATCCGGTGGACATGCCCGAGCGGCCGCCCCGCCCCGCCGAGCCGCCCCGCCGCGCCCTGCCGGACGTGCGCGAGCTGCCCGGCCTGCTCCCCGGCCTGGTCAAAGGCGCTTTCTCGGAGGTGGGCCGAGCCCTGGACATCGGCGCCTCGCTCGCCCTGTCCACCCTGCGGATGCGCCCCAGCACCGCGCTCGCCTCCCCGCCCAGCGGCACCCGCCGCACCGCCGGTGTCGTCCTGGACATCGACGATGTGCACCGGGTGCGCAAGACGGCCGGCGGCACCGTCAACGACGTCCTCATCGCGGTCGTCGCCGGGGCGCTGCGCCGCTGGCTCGACGAACGCGGCGACGGCAGCACCGGGGTGGCGCCGCGCGCCCTGATCCCCGTCTCCCGGCGCCGCCCGCGCACCGCCCAGCCACCCGGCAACCGGCTCTCCGGCTATCTGATACGGCTCCCCGTGGACGAGCCCGACCCGCTCGGCCGGCTCGCCGCCGTGCGCACCGCGATGGTCCGCAACAAGGACGCGGGCCCCGACCGGGGCGCCGGCGCGGTCGCGCTGCTCGCCGACCACGTGCCCGCGCTCGGCCACCGGCTCGGCGGACCGCTCGTCGGGCAGGCCGCGCGGCTGTGGTTCGACATCCTGGTCACCAGCGTGCCGCTGCCCGGCGTCGGGCTGCGGCTCGGCGGCCACCAGCTGGCCGAGGTCTACCCGCTGGCCCCGCTCGCGCCCGGCCAGTCGCTGGCGGTCGCCATCTCGACGTACCGGGGGCGGGTGCACTACGGCCTGGTCGCGGACGCGGCGGCCGTCCCGGACCTCGACCGGTTCGCGCACGCGGTGTCGGCGGAGGTGGCGGCGCTGCTGGCGGCCTGCGCGTGCTGACCGTCACGACACGGAAGCCACCCGAGGCCGCGGCCGGGAAGGGAGCCGCCGTGAAGCCGGTCCTGGAGCAGACGGGCGGGGCCGAGGAGGCCGCCGCCCACCCGGTGGCGAGGAAGACGGCGGCCAACAAGACGCCGGCGAAGAAGGCGGCGACCGGGAAGGCTACGGCGGCCGGGAAGACCGCGGTGGCCGCCCGGAAGAGGCCAGGCCCGCCTCGCGGGCGGCCCGCGCCTCCGCCCGCGCCTCGCCCACCCGCTCCGGGCCCCGGAGTCCTCCGCGGCCGGGAAAACGCCGCCCAGGAAGGCCGCGGCCGGGGACTCGGCGGCCGGGGAGGCGGCGGACAAGGAAGCGGCGGCCAAGGGAACGGCGGCGAAGGGCGGCGCCGCGGCGGGCGGGAGCCGTTTTCACGGGACTGGCGGTGCCCGTGGGGCGTCCGTGGTCGCGGCGGAGCGTCCGTGATCGACTCGGGTTTGGCTCACGGGGCCGCCGCTCCGTAAAATTCCGCGTTCGAAAGGTGGCGCGAATCGGAGCGCTGCGCGGGATCAGGGAAACGGCAGCGCGATGACGGTGACAGAAGACGGCCCCAGGGCCACCGACCCCATGGCCGCGGAAGAGGTCGTCCACGGTCCGGGGATCGACCCCGAGCGCCTGGCCGTCTGCCTGAGCGTGCTGGAGGAGCTCGACACCATCGACGTCGACCACCCCGACGCGATCCGGGTGCGCCGGGCCACCTCGCACATCTACCGGACGGTCAAGCAGCGCCGCCGCCAGGAGCGCCGGGCCGCCAAGACCGCGCACGACCGCGCGGTCACCGAGGCCACGGCCACCGGCTCCGCCGAGCGCATCGACGACGAGACCGAGGGCATCCTGCCCTCCTCGAAGGTCGAGCCCGGCCGCATCGCGGGCATACTCCAGCGCCCGCGCTCCTGCTACACCTGCAAGACCCGCTACGTCGAGGTCGACTACTTCTACCACCAGCTCTGCCCCCAGTGCGCCGCCCTGAACCGCGCCAAGCGGGACGCCCGCGCCGACCTCACCGGCAAGCGCGCCCTGCTCACCGGCGGCCGTGCCAAGATCGGCATGTACATCGCGCTGCGGCTGCTGCGGGACGGCGCGCACACGACGATCACCACCCGGTTCCCCAAGGACGCCATCCGCCGCTTCAAGGCGATGGAGGACTCCGCGGACTGGCTGCACCGCCTGGAGGTCGTCGGCATCGACCTGCGCGACCCGGCGCAGGCGGTGACCCTGGCCGAGCGGGTCGCCGAGGCGGGCCCGCTGGACATCCTGATCAACAACGCGACGCAGACGGTACGCCGGCTGCCCTCGGCGTACGCCGCGCTGGTCGAGGGCGAGAGCGCCCCGCTGCCCGCCGGTGAGCTGCCCGCCCACGAGGTGATCGGCGCCTTCAACTCCGGTGCCGTGGACGGCATCGCCGCGCTGCCCACCGGCGTTGGCGCCCTGGAGGCGCGGCCGGGCCTGGACGCGCAGCAGGTCGCCGACCTCGCGCTGGTCGCGGGCAACGCCAGCGTCGCCCGGCACCTGGACGGCACCGCGATCGACGCGGGCGGCCTCGTCCCGGACGTCGTGGACACCAACACCTGGGTGCAGTCCATCGAGCAGATCTCCCCGGTGGAGCTGCTGGAGACCCAGCTGTGCAACTACACGGCGCCGTTCATCCTGATCAGCAAGCTCCGCCCGGCGATGGCCGAAGCGGCCCGCAAGGCGGCGCGCGGACGGTCGTACGTCGTCAACGTCTCGGCGATGGAAGGAGTGTTCAGCCGCGGCTACAAGGGCGCCGGGCACCCGAACACCAACGCGGCGAAGGCGGCCATGAACATGGTGACGCGGACCAGCGCCCAGGAGATGTTCGACACCGACGGCATCCTGATGACCTCCGTGGACACCGGCTGGATCACCGACGAGCGCCCGCACTACGACAAGCTGCGCCTGGCCGAGGCCGGTTTCCACGCGCCCCTCGACCTGGTCGACGGCGCGGCCCGCGTCTACGACCCGATCGTGCGCGGCGAGGAGGGCGACGACGTGTACGGCGTCTTCCTCAAGGACTACGCGCCCGGCAAGTGGTGACCGGCGCCGCGCGCTGACCTCCGGGTTCCGCCCCGGAGGTCAGTCGACCGCGTCGAGCCGGCAGTGGCGGGCGGCGACCAGCTCCAGGACCGTGCGCCAGTCCTCCAGCACCCCGGCGCCGAAGCCCGCGGTGCGGCCCTCCTCGCGGGCCAGACGCAGCCGCAGGACGTCCTCCTCGGCGCCCGCGTCCCCGCGCACCAGCCGGTACACCCGTTCCCCGAGCAGCGGCCGTACCGCCGCGGCGGCGCGGCGGGCCGAGTCCGCCTCGTCGCCCGGCGCGAGCAGCGGTCCGATGCCCTGGACCAGCCCCGCCACCTGGAGCTCCTTGTCGGCCGGTCGGCCGCGGCGCAGCAGTGCGGCGGTCCGCAGCGCGTGCTGGGGCCGCCCGGCGTGCAGCAGGTCCATCAGCTCCTCCACGCTGCGCAGCTCCATGCGTCCGTCCTTCCGCGCCAGGGCCGTGTCGGGCGCCAAGCAGACCATGGTGAGCTTGCGGCCCGGCCAACGGCACTTGAACTGCGTCGCGAGCTGCGTCGCGAGCTGCGTTGCGTAGACCGAACGGGTGATATCGACCAGCTGTCGACCGGCGTCTCCGCGAGGCGCTTTGTTATGTATAGCTGCATATTGGACGGTGTTGGGTTGCTCATCGAAACGCGATAGTTACCCCTTGTTTGCACTCCCTATCGAGCGGCAGTCCGCTCATTTGGTTAATCTGGGGTGGACGGACAGCGAAAAGGGGTCCTACCCACACCCGTTTCGTCCCGTTCGGGAGCGTGCCGGCGATCATCGGCCCGCTCCACTCGAAGTACCGGCGCCACCGCGCCCGAACTGGCCTTCCCTCCAGACCCGAGCGGGCGGCGAGCGCCGGAGCGCAGATTGTCCGGTACGCCCCGAGGGTGACCCGACACATAAGGAGTGCGCGGTGACACCGGAGAAGACGAAACGCGAGCAACGCCCCGAAGAGAACCTGGACCGTCCGGGCCGCCGGCCCGGAGAACTCGGCAGCCTCGACGTGTGGGCCCGGTCCGCCCCCATCCGCCTCGCGGGCTACGAGGAGGACCTGGCCGAACCCCACATCCTGCCGAGCGTGGACTGACCCCGCTCCCGAGAGCGGACGGCGGTGCCCGCACCGGGCACCGCCGTGGTGCGTCAGGAGCCCAGCGGAGCCGTACGGCGCCAGGGGAGCAAGCGCTCCAGTTCCTCCGCCAGTTCCAGCAGCACGGCCTCCGTGCCGGGGCGGCCCACCAGTTGCACGGCGGCGGGAGCGCCCGAGGGGAGGGCGCCGACCGGGACGGACATCGCGGGCCAGCCGGTCAGGTTCCAGGGCGGGGTGAAGGGCGAGTACGCCGCGTTGGCGAGGACGTTGCGCAGCCAGCCGCGTTGGTGCCAGGGCCCGGCGGCGGGGGAGCGGCGGGCCAGCGCCGGGGTGAGCAGCACGTCGTGCTCGGTGAGGAAGGGGGTCAACCGGGCGCGCAGCCGCTCCCGTTCGGTGCCGGTGCGCACCGGGCCGACGAAGCGCCGCCCGATCGCCGCGTGCACGCGGGTGCGCCGGGCCAGCCGCGCCGCGTCCAGGCCCTCGGCGTCCACCGCCGTACCCGCCGTCCAGTGCTTGAGCGCGCTCACGCCCATCGTCAGGGGGTACGGCGGTTCCGCCCGGCGCACCCGGTGGCCCGCCCGCGCCAGCGCCCCCGCCGCCTGCCGGACCGCGCCCGCGTACGGCCGGCCGACGCCCGCCACGGGCAGCGGATTGCGCAGGGCCACCGCGATGGTGCGCCGCGCGGGCTCCGCGGCGGCCGGAAAGTCCCGGCCGGCCAGCACGCCCAGCATCAGCCGCAGATCCCCGACGGTGGTGGCCAGCGGGCCGTTCTCCGACATGCCGAACCAGTCCCCGTTGCCGATCCCCGCCGGCACCACCCCGGACCCCGGCTTCAGGGTGACGAGGCCGCAGTTCGCCGCCGGGATGCGCAGCGAGCCCATGCCGTCGTTGCCGAGCGCGAGCGGCACGAACCCCGCGGCCACGGCGGCGGCGCTGCCCCCGGAGGAGCCGCCCGCCGTCCGCGTGGTGTCCCAGGGGTTGCGCGAGGCGCCGTACGGGCCCTCGGTGGTGCCGAAGACACACAGCTCGGGCACGTTCGTCAGGCCCACCACCACCGCGCCCGCCGCCCGCAGGCGCGCCACCGTGACATGGTCCTCGGCCGCCGGGGCGTCCGGGGTCGCGGCGGAGCCGTCGCGGTGGGCCTCGCCGCGCACCGCCAGGTTGTCCTTCACCGCCACCGGCACGCCCGCCAGCGGCAGCCCGGCCAGCTCGGCGCGCGCGCCCACCTCGTCCGCCTCGGCGAGCGCCGCCCGCGCCCGTACGGTGCGGAACGCCTCGATCCGCCCGTCGTACCGCTCGATCCGCGCCAGGTGCTCCGCCACCACCTCCCGTGGCGTCACCCGCTTCTCCCGCACGGCGGCGGCTATGTCGGCGGCGCTCCGCCCGGCCCAGTTCCCCACGGCACTCCTTCGGTCACTCGTCGGCTACTCGCCGGTACACACAGGGGCAGGGAGAACTGTGCCCCGTCGAGTCCGGTACGTCGAGGGTCCGGCGGCCGGCACAGGGGAATGCGTTCCTCAGCGCGTCCGAGAGCGAGCCCGACGAACCGTCCACGTGAGCCTGAACGCCGGAACCCAGCAGGAAGCATCCCGCATGCATGACGACCGCACTCTGGTGGAAGACCGCCTGCGCCGCGTCCTGGCCGAGCGCGTCCGCCCCGCCGTGTATCCCGAGTCCGTTCCCCTCCAGGTCGCGGTGTGGCACGCGCCCGGCGAGCCCGTGCCGGTCGCCGAGGGGCTGGCCGCCGAGCCGGAGCCGGTCGGGGTGGGCACCCGGTGGGGCGCCCCCTGGGGGACCAGCTGGTTCCGGGTGACCGGGACCGTGCCCGAGGGCTGGGCGGGCCGGACCGTCGAGGTCCTGCTCGACCTCGGCTTCGAGCAGGACCTGCCCGGATTCCAGTGCGAGGGCCTGGTCTACCGGCCCGACGGCACCCCGGTGAAGGGCCTGAACCCGCGCAACCAGTGGGTGCGGATCGGGGCCCCCGTCGCGGGCGGCGAGCGGGTGCGGCTGCACATCGAGGCCGCCGCCAACCCGCTCGTCTTCGGGCCGGGCCCCACCCCCCTCGGCGACAAGGACACCGCCGGCAGCGCGCCGCAGTACACGCTCACCCGCATGGACCTCGCCGTCTTCGACGAGACCGTCTGGCAACTGGTCCTCGACCTGGAGGTGCTCGGCGAACTGATGGCCGAGCTGCCGGCCGACTCCGCGCGCCGGTACGACATCCTGCGCGCCGTCGAACGGGCCCTGGACGCCCTCGACCTCCAGGACGTGAACGGCACCGCCGCCCGCGCCCGCGACCGGCTGACCGCCGTCCTGTCCGCGCCCGCCGCCCCTTCCGCCCACCGGATCAGCGCCGTCGGGCACGCGCACATCGACACGGCGTGGCTGTGGCCGCTGCGCGAGACGGTGCGCAAGGTGGCCCGTACGGCGGCCAGCATGACCGCGCTGATCGAGACCGAGCCGGAGTTCGTGTTCGCCATGTCGCAGGCCCAGCAGTGGGCCTGGCTGAAGGAGCACCGGCCCGAGGTGTGGGACCGGGTGCGCGAGGCGGTGGCGAAGGGACGGTTCGTGCCGGCCGGCGGGATGTGGGTGGAGTCGGACACCAACATGCCCGGCTCGGAGGCGATGGCCCGGCAGTTCGTGCACGGAAAGCGGTTCTTCCTCCAGGAGTTCGGCATCGAGAACGAGGAGGTGTGGCTGCCCGACACCTTCGGCTTCGCGGCCGGCCTGCCGCAGATCATCCGGGCGGCGGGCGCCAAGTGGCTGCTGACCCAGAAGATCTCCTGGTCGAGGACGAACACCTTCCCGCACCACACCTTCCACTGGGAGGGCATCGACGGCACCCGGATCCTCACCCACTTCCCGCCCGTCGACACCTACAACTGCGCCCTGCACGGCGCCGAACTCGCCCACACCGCCCGCACGTTCCGGGAAAAGGGCCGCGCCCGGCGCTCCCTCGCGCCCACCGGCTACGGCGACGGGGGCGGCGGCACCACCCGCGAGATGGCCGGCAGGGCGGCCCGGCTGCGCGATCTGGAGGGCTCGCCCACCGTGGTCTGGGAGACCCCGGCCGCCTTCTTCGCGCAGGCGGCGGGCGAATACCCCGAACCGCCCGTATGCGTCGGCGAGTTGTACCTGGAACTGCACCGCGCCACCCTCACCAGCCAGGCCGCGACCAAGCGGGGCAACCGGCGCAGCGAACACCTGCTGCGCGAGGCCGAGCTGTGGGCGGCGACGGCGGCCGTGCGCACCGGACACCCTTACCCCTACGAGGGGTTGGACCGGATCTGGAAGACCGTCCTGCTGCACCAGTTCCACGACATCCTGCCCGGCTCCTCCATCGCCTGGGTGCACCGGGAGGCACGGGCGACCTACGCGCGGATCGCCGGGGAACTGGAGGCGATCATCGCCGGGGCGCAGCGGGCGCTGGCAGGAGACGGGAACCGCGAACTGGTGTTCAATTCGGCGCCGCACGCACACGACGGGGTACCGGCCGGCGGCGCCGGCACCCGGCCCGCCACGGGGCCGGGGACGGGGCCCGAACCCCGCGCGGCGGGCGGGTACATGCTCGACAACGGGCTGCTGCACATCGAGATCGACACCCGCGGCCTCGTCGTCTGTGCCCGCGACCTCGCCGCCGACCGCGAGACCGTCGCCCCCGGCACGGCGGCCGGCCTCCTCCAACTCCACCCGGACTTGCCGAACATGTGGGACGCGTGGGACGTGGACTCCTTCTACCGCAACACCGTCACCGATCTCACCGACGCCGAGGAGATCGGGATCGGCGAGGACGGCGCCTCGGTACGGATCGTCCGCGTCTTCGGCGACTCCCGTGCCACCCAGGTGTTCTCGCTGCCGCCGGGGGAGCGGCGGCTGGTGATCGACACGGAGGTGGACTGGCGCGAGACGGAGAAGATCCTGAAGCTGGCCTTCCCGCTCGACCTGCACGCCGAACGGTACGCGTCCGAGACCCAGTTCGGGCACGTCCACCGCCCCACGCACACCAACACCTCATGGGAGGCCGCCAAGTTCGAGGCCTGCAACCACCGCTTCGTCCACCTGGAGGAGCCCGGCTGGGGTGTGGCCCTCGTCAACGACTCGACGTACGGACACGACGTCACCCGCACCGTACGGACCGACGGCGACCGGGCTACGACCACCACGGTCCGCGCCTCCCTGCTGCGCGCCCCGCGCTTCCCCGACCCGGCGACCGACCAGGGCGTCCACCGCTTCCGGCACGCCCTCGTCCCCGGCGCGAAGATCGCCGACGCCGTTCGCGAGGGCTGGCGGATCAATCTGCCCGAACGCCGGACGACCGGCGCCCGCGACATCGCCCCGCTGGTCACCGTGGACCACGACGCGGTGGTCGTCACGGCGGTCAAGCTCGCCGACGACGGCAGCGGCGATGTGGTGATCCGCTTCCACGAGGCCCACGGCGGCCGGGCCCGACCCACCCTGACGGCCGGCTTCCCGTTCAGCGGCCTCACGGTGACCGACCTCCTGGAACGCCCGCTCGCGGACGCCCCGCAACCGGTCCGCGAGGACGAGCGGATCACCGTACGGCTGCGCCCGTTCGAACTGATGACGCTGCGACTGCGCAGGCCCTGAACCCCGAGCCGTACCTATGGGCGAGTGAGCGGTTCACGGACTCTCCGCCGTCGCGGCCAGCCGGGTCGGCGGCAGGTACTCGCGTACGAACGTCCGGTCCCAGCACGCCCCCGTCTCCCGCAACTCCCGCCAGCTGGTGTAGCGGTAGCGGAAGAGGCGGGCGCGGACGTAGCGGGGCGGGGTGTCCGGCGGGAAGGGGGAGCGGCGCAGCAGGCGCAGGGTGGCGCGGTCGTTCTCCAGGAGGCGTTCCACCAGGCCGCCGAACCACTCCCCGGCGTACGCGGGCGACAGCGCGGCGAACCACATCAGCCAGTCCAGGCGCAGATGGTACGGCGCGAACTGGCGCGGCCAGTGGCGCAGTTGACCGGGTTTGCCCTTGAACTCGTACTCCCGCCAGTCCGAGTCCTCCCGCGCCACCTCGTCCAGGGTGCCCTCCACGACCACCTCGTAGCGCACCCGGCTGACACTGCCGAACGCGCCGTAGGTGTTGACCAAGTGGAGCGGGTCGAAGGAGCGGTTCATCACCTGGCGCCGGGAGACCATGTTCACCACCGGGTGGTAGCTGAGGAACAGCAGCAGCGCGGCCAGCGCCGACACCACGATCTCGTACCACAGGGGCGCGGCCGGCAGGGCGGGTGCCGTCGCCGGGAGCCGCAGCGCGGAGACCGCCAGCACGATGGTGATCCAGTTCAGCCAGGAGAAGTTGCCGGAGAGCACCAGCCACAGCTGGGTCACGATCATCAGCGCGGCGGCCGCCGAGGCGATCGGCTGCGGCGTGAACAGCAGGAACGGCACCACGAGTTGGGTGACATGGTTGGCGGCGACCTCCACCCGGTGCAGCGGCTTGGGCAGATGGTGGAAGAACCAGCTCAGCGGGCCCGGCATCGGCTGGGTCTCGTGGTGGTAGTAGAGGCAGGTCAACTTGCGCCAGCACGCGTCGCCGCGCAGCTTGATCAGCCCGGCGCCGAACTCCACCCGGAACAGGATCCAGCGCAGCAGGAACAGCACCAGCACCGGCGGCGCCACCTCGTCGTTGCCGAGGAAGGCGGCGAGGAAACCGGTCTCCAGCAGCAGCGACTCCCAGCCGAACGCGTACCAGGTCTGGCCCACGTTCACGATCGACAGGTACAGCGCCCACGGCACCAG
Source organism: Streptomyces sp. NPDC043952 (assembly GCF_056435325.1). Taxonomy (NCBI): domain Bacteria; kingdom Bacillati; phylum Actinomycetota; class Actinomycetes; order Kitasatosporales; family Streptomycetaceae; genus Streptomyces; species Streptomyces sp. NPDC043952. The sequence continues at coordinate 4,952 of NZ_JBWKES010000026.1, read as the reverse complement.
CCACAGCACGATCGCCGCCCACAGCGGCAGCAGCGCGTCCGCCCCGGCGAGCAGCGCCACCGAGACCGCGCACCCCGTCCACGCCATGGCCGAGAAGAACCGGTCGGAGTAGTGCAGCTGGAACAGGCTCGGCGCCCGCCGGAAGCGGACCCGTGCCACGTAACGCGGGATCGGCAGCATGCCGCGCTCGCCCAGCAGCGCCCGGAACTGGAGGGCGGCCGCGAGGAACGCGACGAGGTACACGGCGGCCAGCGCCCGCTGGAGGACCAGCCGGCTCAGCCAGTAGTCGGGTGCGGTGAACCAGTCCACGACCGTTCGTCTCCCTCGCGCCGATCCCCCCGAGTTGCCAGCGAAACGGGGACAACGCAAATAATAGGGATAATTCACCCACAGTGATGCGGAGTGCACGGTGCGCATACCCACCGGATCGATGGTCATGGCCTGCGTGCTGCTGTCGGTGGCGCTGCTCCTCACCGGGTGTGCGGGCGCCGCCGTCAAAGAGGCTCAACTGGGCGAGGAGGTCTTCCTCCAGCCCGCCGCCGAGCAGGGGCCCAGCCCCTTCACCGCCTCCACGGCGACCGGCCGCACGGGCCTCGGCATGCCCCGGCCGTCCGCCACCGTGCGCACCGCCGACGTCAGCGCGCCGCCCGCGGGTCTCGCCGTGGCCCCCCTGTCGGCGGCCCGCGTCCTGTCCGGCGGCACCCCCGGCCTCTACAGCGGTCGCGTCCGCGTCGCCGAGTGCGATGTCGAACGGCAGATCGGCGACCTGACCGCGGACCCCGCCCGCTCGGACGCGTTCGCCCACGCGGCCGGTGCCCCCCGTACGGATCTGCCCGGCTATCTGCGCGCCCTGACCCCGGTCCTGCTGCGCGCCGACACCCGCGTCACCACCTACGGCTACCGCGACGGGCGGACGAACGGGTACCAGGCCGTGCTCCAGGCCGGCACCGCGGTGCTGGTCGACGACCGGGGCCTGCCGCGGGTGCGGTGCGCCTGCGGCAACCCGCTGCGCCCGCCCGAGGAGGCCCGCGGCGGGGTCGGCGCGCGCGGCACCGGCTGGTCGGGTTACCGGCCGGCCCAGGTCATCGTGGTGACCCCGGCGCCCCAGGCGGTGTCAAGCCTCATCCTGCTGGACGCCGGGACGAACACCTGGATCCAGCGCCGGATCGGGCCCGACGTCCGCCGCGACCGTCTCGTGGCCCCGCCGCCCGTCTCCGCCACCTCGCCCCCCGATCCGGGACACACCGGCCTGCCCCCCTCGCCCCGGCCGGACACCGGGGACCCCAGCCCACGGGCAAGCCGGTCGGGCACGGCGACGGGCGAGATCGGGGGAGCGCTCATCGACACCGGGCGGGTGGCACCGCGGCGGGGGCGCGATGACGGGCGGGACGAAGGACACGGGGGCCGTGCGGACGGGAGCGGCAAGGGACAGCGGGAGCGCAGCCCGAGGTCCGCGAAACGGGCCACGGCCCCCCACCCCGGCGACAAACCGGACACCGGCCCACACCCCGCCGCGACCGCTGGACACGGGGGACACGGGGCGGACGGACGGGTGACCGCTGCGCCCGGCGCTGCGACCGGGAGCGGAAACCGGGCCGCCGATCGGCCCACCATTCCGGGCCCGACCGGCGAGGGCGGTCGGGCGCCCACCGCGTCCGCGACTCCGGGCACCTCCGGCGAAGGCAGCCGGGTGCCCGCCGCCTCCGCGACTCCGGGTACAAGCGGTGGCGGGCCCAGGAGGGCCGGGGCGTCCGTGACTTCGGGTACGACCGGTGAGGGCACTCGGGCGCCCGCCGCGTCCGCGACTTCCGGTACGGGCGACGGCCGTACCGGGGTGGCCGCCGCGTCCACCACTCCGGGTACGACCGCCCACGGTTCCCGGATGGCTGCGGTGTCCGCGTCTCCGCGTGCGGCTGGTGTGGGGTCGCTGTCGGCTGGCGCGTCTGGCATGCCGCGTGTGACGCCTCGCGGTTCTCGGATGGTT
>NZ_JBWKES010000026.1:0-2872 GCF_056435325.1 Streptomyces sp. NPDC043952 | reverse complement strand
GCTGCGGTGTCCGCGTCTCCGCGTGCGGCTGGTGTGGGGTCGCTGTCGGCTGGCGCGTCTGGCATGCCGCGTGTGACGCCTCGCGGTTCTCGGATGGCTGCGGTGTCCGCGTCTCCGCGTGCGGCTGGTGTCGGGACCCGGTCGGCCGACGCGTCCGGCACGCCCCGCGCGACCACTCGGGGCACCCGGACGGCCGCCGTGTCCAGCGCCCCGGCCACGACCGCCCACAGCACCCGGACGGCCGACGCGCGCGGCACATCCGCGGCCCCCGGCCGGGGCACGGCCGCCCCCGCCGCCTCCTCCGCGCCACGCGCCGTACTCGCCGCCACCGCCCTCCCACCGGCCTCGCCGGACTCCTCCACCCCACCCGCCACGCCCACGCCCACTCCCTCCCTCCATGACCCCCTCGCCCAGCCCCCCGACGCCTCCCTCTGGGACCCGCCCCTGCTGGTCGCTCCGCCCGCGCCCCAGGCGCCCGACGAGATCGGCGCGCCCGACGTCACGGACACACCCGCCGCGCCCGACCCCACCGGCACGCCCGCGGCCCGCCGTACCGCCGAGCAAGCCGCCCCCGCCCCCGCCGACGTGCTCGGCGGCTGACCGGGGGCGGGCCGTGGTCCCGACCGGTCGAAGAATCCGGCGAATCCTGGCAAGGTGGCTCCATGGCTGATCGGGGAGCGAGTGCCCTGTCACTCCCGGAGGACTGGCCCGCCCACCCGGACCCGATCCTGGCGCTCAACCACATGGGCACCTTCGACTGGGACCTGGACAAGGGCCTGTTCCACATGGACGCCCAGGCGCACAAGGTGTTCGACCTGCTGCCCGAGGAGTTCGACGGACGCCCCGAATCCCTGGTCCTGCGGGTGCCCCGGAACGAGGCGGCCCGGCTCGACGCGCTGGTGGCCCAGGTCATCAAGGAGGGCGGCGAGAACTACGGCGCCTACTTCCGCATCCGCTGCCGCGACGGCACCCCCCGCTGGACCCACACCCAGGGCTACATCCGCCGCGACGACTCCGGCCGGCCCCGCCGGGTCGTCGGCATCGTGCGCGACGCCACCGAGGAACTCGCCGACAGCACCTCCCGCAGCATGCGCGCGGCGCAGGAGCTGGCCTTCCGGCAGCAGACCAACATCGTCCAGGTCGTCTCCGCGGCCCTCGCCCACGCCCGCACCGTGCAGGACGTCATCGACGTGCTCAAGGACACCCACGGCATCCGCCGCCTGGGCGCGGCCAGCTTCGTGATGGCCCTGGTGGAGGCCGGCCGGATCCGGCTCGTCGCGGAGGCGCCGCCCGGCAGCTTCGTGCCCGCCAGCCAGGTGAACCGGATCGACGAGCCGTACCCCATGAGCGAGGTCGTGCGGACGCTGAGCCCCAGGTTCGTGGAGACGCCGGAGGAGTTCGCCGAGGAGTATCCACTCCTGTGGGCGCAGATCACCCATCTGGACATCGCCTCGGCCGCCTATCTGCCGCTGATCGCCCAGGGCCGCCCGATCGGCGCGATGGGCCTGCTCTACAGCGATCGGCGCGGCTTCTCCGACGAGGAGCGCGGCGTCCTCGTCGCGCTCGGCGGCAGCATCGCCCAGAGCCTCCAGCGGGCCATGTTCTACGAGCAGCAGAAGGACCTGGCCCAGGGCCTCCAGCAGGCCATGCTGCCGCGCACCATCCCCAGCGTGCCGGACGCCGACATCGCCGTGCGCTACCGTTCGGCCGCGCTCGGCCGGGACATCGGCGGCGACTGGTACGACGTGATCCCGCTGCCCGGCGGCCGGGTCGGCGCGGTGATCGGCGACGTCCAGGGCCATGACACCCACGCGGCGGCCGTGATGGGCCAGCTGCGGATCGTGCTGCGCGCCTACGCCGCCGAGGGGCACACCCCGGCCGCCGTGATGGCCCGCGCCTCGGTCTTCCTGCACGAACTGGACACCGACCGCTTCGCCACCTGCCTGTACGCCGAGGCCGACCTGTCCACGGGCGTGGTGCAGATGGTGCGCGCCGGGCACATCGACCCGCTGCTGCGCGAACCCGGCGGCTGCCGGCGCGTCCAGGTGGCGGGCGGGCTGCCGCTCGGGCTCTCGGCCGAGTTCGGCGACCTGGAGTATCCCGTCTCCACCCTCGAACTCGATCCGGGCGAAACCCTGTTGCTGTGCACCGACGGACTGGTCGAGCAGCCCGGCGCCGACCTGGACGACGGCATGCGCGGTCTTGCGGACCAGGTCTGCGGCGCCCCCGAGGACGTGGACGACCTCGCCGACCGGCTGATCCGGATGGCCGAGGAACGCGGCGGCGAGGACGACGTGGCCCTGCTCCTGCTGCGCCGCCGGGAGCCGGAGACCGCGCGGTCCTGCGGCCGGCTCCAGCAGCATGTGGCGCCCGGCGATCCGGAGGCCCTCACCCAGGCCCGGCACATGATCGCGGCGGCGGTGCGGGCGTGGGGCGCGGGCGAGCGCGCCGACGAGATCGAGCTGGCCGCCGACGAGCTGATGACCAATGTCCTGGTGCACACCGAGAGCGCGGCGATCGTCACCCTGCGGTCCCTCGTCGGCGCCGGGCACCGGCTGAGGATCGAGGTGGAGGACTCCTCCAGCGCGCTGCCCCGGCGCCGGGACGCGGGCGAGGAGGGGGTGTCCGGGCGGGGCCTGCTCCTGGTGGACATGCTCGCCGACGACTGGGGCGTGGAGGCGCGCGGCGGCGGCAAGGCGGTGTGGTGCGAGTTCCGGCTGGACGGCGGCTGAGCGGGTACAGGCAGGCGGGGGCCGGCGGGGTGTCGGCCGGACGGGTGAGCCGGGGGGCGTTGATGCTCCTATTGCTGTCAAGCGGCTTGGAGCCAGTCGCGGTAGGCGTGAGCGAGGTCGTCGGCTCTGCTGAGTCCTCG
>NZ_JBWKES010000025.1:5110-87492 GCF_056435325.1 Streptomyces sp. NPDC043952 | reverse complement strand
GACGACAACACCAGGCCCGCACCAGCCACTACAAACGCCGCGGACACAGCCCCCGACCTGGCCATCAGTCACAGCAAACACCGTTGCAGTACTAGCATAGAGCCGCCCGTTGGCGGGCGATGTTCGACCAGGCCATGGCCCGGATCGCGGGCCGGTTCAAACGGGTTGAGCCGCTTGCCACCGCCCGCGCGTTCCTGCTCGGGTTGCTGTCTGGCGTCGAGCGGAAGAATTGCTGGCGGCTGGCCGAGCAGGCCGGCCAGTCGCTGCATCGGCCCAAGGCGGGCATGGGGGGCAAAGCGTGTGCGTCGTCTGCTGTGACCCTGTGGGTCCGAGGGCATCGGGAGGCGGCGCCCTTGTGCGGGGGCTGTGCGGTTCACCTGATGGGTGACGTCTCTGCGCTACGTGTCCGTGGGACGGATAAAAGGTCATCGTGGCGCTGTAGCCGGTCCTTCCCGGCCTGGCCGTCCCCGGTGGGATCGGGTGGATCCCACCGCCGTCGCTGCCGGGGAAGGGTGGCTCGCACCGAACCACGCATTGTTCGATGCCCTGCCTCTGGCGATTGACTAGCTGCCTTCAGGTGGCCCGCTGTTTGGTCCGTGACTGGTCCGGAAGGGCGGCTCGGGAAGCCGGCGCCAGCGTGATGAATCGGTCAATTCCAGCAAATGGGCCGCGCGTGATGAGGTGGAGGTAAATGGGCTCCGGTGGGGAATTTCCAGTTCAGCGCCCGCTTCAAGCACCCTAGAAGAATCCAAGTTTCTTGGGCGAGTAGCTACAAAAGATGTTCTTCGTCTGCTGGTAGTGCTCCAGCATCATCTTGTGCGTCTCGCGGCCGATGCCGGACTGCTTGTAGCCGCCGAACGCCGCGTGCGCGGGGTAGGCGTGGTAGCAGTTGGTCCAGACGCGGCCCGCCTGGATCGCCCGGCCCGCGCGGTAGGCGGTGTTGGCGTCGCGCGTCCACACGCCTGCGCCGAGCCCGTACAGCGTGTCGTTGGCGATCTTGATGGCGTCGTCGAAGTCGTCGAAGAAGGCCACCGAAACGACCGGGCCGAAGATCTCCTCCTGGAAGACCCGCATCCGGTTGTCGCCCTCGAAGATGGTCGGCTGCACGTAGTAGCCGCCCTTCAACTCGCCGTCGTACTCGATGCGTTCCCCGCCCGTGAGGACCTTCGCACCCTCCTGCCGGCCGATGTCCAGGTAGGAGAGGATCTTCTCCAACTGGTCGTTGGACGCCTGGGCGCCGATCATCGTGTCGGTGTCGAGCGGGTGCCCCGGCTTGATCTGCCGGGTGCGCTCGACCGCGGCCGCCAGGAACTCCGCGTAATGGCCGCGCTGGACGAGCGCCCGCGACGGGCACGTGCACACCTCGCCCTGGTTGAGCGCGAACATCGTGAAGCCTTCCAGCGCCTTGTCGCGGAAGTCGTCGTCGTGCGCCCACACGTCGTCGAAGAAGATGTTCGGCGACTTGCCGCCCAGTTCGAGCGTGACCGGCTTGATGTTCTCCGAGGCGTACTGCATGATCAGCCGCCCCGTCGTGGTCTCCCCGGTGAACGCCACCTTCGCCACCCGCGGGCTCGACGCCAGCGGCTTGCCCGCCTCGACACCGAAGCCGTTGACGATGTTCAGCACGCCCGGCGGCAGCAGATCCGCGATCAGGCTCACCCAGTAGTGGATGGAGGCCGGAGTCTGCTCGGCCGGCTTGAGCACCACCGCGTTGCCCGCGGCGAGCGCCGGCGCGAGCTTCCACGCGGCCATCAGGATCGGGAAGTTCCACGGGATGATCTGCGCGACGACCCCGAGCGGCTCGTGGAAGTGGTACGCCACCGTGTCGTCGTCGATCTCGCCCAGCGACCCCTCCTGCGCACGGATCGCCCCCGCGAAGTACCGGAAGTGGTCGATCGCCAGCGGGATGTCCGCCGCCAGCGTCTCCCGCACCGGCTTGCCGTTCTCCCAGCTCTCCGCCACCGCGAGGGCCTCTAGGTTGGCCTCCATCCGGTCGGCGATCTTCCGCAGGATGTCCGAGCGCTCCGTCACCGACGTACGGCCCCAGCCGGGGGCGGCCTCGTGCGCCGCGTCCAGTGCACGCTCCACGTCCTCCGCGGTGCCGCGCGCGATCTCGGTGAACGGCAGCCCGTTGACCGGCGACGGGTTCTCGAAGTACTGGCCGCGCACCGGCGGCACGTACTCGCCGCCGATGAAGTGGTCGTAGCGCGACTGGTAGGAGACGATCGCGCCCTCGGTGCCCGGCGCCGCGTAACGAGTCATCCTGGTGTGCCTCCCGGTGCAGCGCTGCCCGCCGTTGGGCAGCTCTGGGCGCGAGGCTAGGCGGGCGGACGTTGCAAGTACGTTGCGCCGCGGGCCCACCCCCCTGCCCGCGCCACCGGAACCGCCAACTCCGCCTCCAGCGCCGCCAGCCGGGCCCGCACCGATGCCGTCGGCCGCACCGTCGCGAGCGCCCGCCACACCTCGATGTCGTCCTCTCCCCAGGGCGCGTGCGCCCAGTCCGCCAGCAGATCGGGATCGCGGTGCGCGACCAGCGCCGTCCGCAGCCCCCGCGCGAGCCGGTCCCGCAGCCGGGCGATCGCCGGTGCCTGCGAACCGGGCAGGAGTGGACCGGCGTACGCCTCGGCCGCCGCGGTGATCGCCCCCGCCGCCAGCCGCCGCTCCACCACGGTCGCGTCCGCGTCGACCGCCGCGGTCAGCCGGTACGGCCGCGAGGCCAGCATCCCCGGCCCCAACACCCGCCGCAGTCGCGCCAGTTCCGCGCGCAACGTCACCGGGGTCACCGACTCGTTTGCGTACAGCGCGCACAGCAACGCGTCACCCGTCAGCCCTTCAGGATGCCGCGACAGCAGCAGCACGATCTCGCTGTGCCGACGGCTCAGCCGCATCCGCCGCCCCTGCACGGCGAGTTCGGCCTCGTCCCGGCCCAGCGCACGCAGCATCGGCGCGTCCGCGGTACATCGCGCCGGAGAGAGCAGCGCCAACTGAGCCTCCGCCGCCCGCGCCACGGCCTGCACGAACCCCAGGCTGTGCGGGTGCGCCAGCCCGTCCCCGCCGGTGACGTCCACGGCACCCAGCACCCGCCCGGTGCGCGGATCGTGCACCGGAGCGGCCACGCACGTCCAGGGCTGGACCCGTCGGGTGAAGTGCTCCGCGGCGAACACCTGCACCGGCCGGTCCAGCGCTACGGCGGTCCCCGGCGCGTTGGTGCCCACCGCCGTCTCCGACCAGCGCGCGCCCGGCACGAAGTTCATCGCGTCGGCCCGCCGCCGCGCCGCCGGGTGCCCCTCGACCCACAGCAGCCTGCCCTGCGCGTCGCACACCGCGAGCAGTTGCTCGTCCTCGGCGGCGAAGGTGCCCAGGAGCTCCCGGAACAGGGGCATCACCCGTGCCAGGGGATGCTCCGCCCGGTAGGCACCGAGGTCGCCGTCGGACAGCTCCACGCTGGCCGTGCCGTCCGGTACGACGCCGGCCCGTGCGCTGCGCCGCCACGACTCCGCCACCACCGACCGCACCGGGCGCGGCACCGCGCCCACCGTGGTGAACGTCTCGTGCGCGCGGCGCAGCACCCGGACCCGTTCGGCGGGATCGGCCCCCGGTTCCAGGGCCACCCACGGATCGGTCAACTCGGCCTCCCCGGACGGTGTGACGGCGATGATCCGGCTGGGACCATCGTCACGTGCCGTGTCCGTGCAGACAACCGGTGTGACGCTGGTTCGGGACCGGTGCTAGGCGAAGTTGACGAGTCTGATGTAGCGGACCCAGTCCCAGTTGGGCCCCGGATCGGTGTGGTCGGTGCCGGGTACCTGGTAGTGGCCGATGATGTGCTCCCTGTCCTTCGGGATGCCGTATCTGTCGCAGATGGAGGCCGTGAGCTTCGCGGACTGCTCGTAGAGGGCGTTGGTGAAGTAGGAGGGCTGGTCCACCCAGCCTTCGTGCTCGATGCCGACACTGCGGGTGTTGTAGCTCCAGTTGCCCGCGTGCCAGGCGATGTCGTGTTCGCGCACACACTGGGCGATGTGCCCGTCCGCCGACCGCACCAGGTAGTGCGCGGTCACCTGTTTCTCCGGGTTCTGGAAGATGGCCAGGGTGTTGGCGTACGTCTCCTGGGTCACATGGATGATGACCCGGTCGATGGCGTAGCTGCCGGGCCGGTCGGAGGCCGTGTAGTTGGCGGTGCTGGCGGGCACCCACTCGGCGGGCGGGTAGTCGACGGAGCCGCTTGCGCCGGCGTGCGCTGCCGGCAGCAACGCGTACGGAACGGCGGCGAGCGCCGCGCCCTTGAGGATCCAACGTCTGCTCAGACGCGGTCTTTCCCGGTCCATGTCCATCGCGGGGTGCCTTTCTGGTGTGGGGGAGTCGGGGAGTGATGGGAGTACGGGGGAGGGTGGTGCGTCCTGCGTGTTCGGAAAGGGTGGCTCAGGGGGGCGGACGGGGCCGGCGCAGGTCCGCTGATGCGCCGGGGCCGGGGCCGGGGCCGGGACCGGGACCGGGGGGCGGGGCGCCGGATGCCGCATCCGTGTGCGCTGCCACGACCGGCCGTCAGCCGCGCAGGGATCGTGCGGCCTCCCGGTGTCGCGCGTGCGCACCGCGGCAGGTCTCTCACGCGGGCAGCCACTCCTCGCGGAGCTTGGCCGCGCATGTGCCGTTCGTGTCGCACGCGTTCGCCGGCCACCGCGCAGGGTCCGCCTGTGATATCTGGAACGCGTCCTCCAGCGACCGCGCCCAGCCGGTCGAGACGATGGGCGTGTCCGACTTCAGCCGGGGCCACGGGGTCGCGACGCCCTTGAGGAGGTCCTCGATCACCACGGTGTTCATTGCGCACTCCACCGCCACCCCCGTCCGTCCGTTGCCGCCCGATCCGTGTGAATGCCGCTCGAAATCACGAGGTCCGTGCGGGCTCTGACGCCCCGGCAGCGCGTGCCTCGTGCGATTCACGGTACGGCGCGGGAGGGCCCGGCAGAAGGGTCCGCCACGGTTCCGTGGACAAGCGGAAGCCTGTGGATAACTTCGCCACTCCTTCGGGTGAGGACAATGCGCCGAAGGGGTGTGTGGCCGCGCCTGAGTCGTCGGCGGACCCGTGTCCGCCGGTGCTTGACGTAGCGTCAGGAACGTTTCGCCGCCGACGCCGGATCATCGAGCACGGCGCGGACGACGGAGTGCGCCGCGCCCAGCAGCGGTCCCTCGGGGCCGAGCGGCGACACCGCCACCGGGCAGGGCGGCCCTGCCGTGCGGCCGGCCAGTTCCGCCTCCAGCGAGGGCAGCAGCCAGGGAGAGAGCCCCGCCAGTGCGCCGCCCAGGACCACCGTCTCGGGGTCGAGCAGGTTCACCGCCCCGGTCAGTGCGATGCCGAGCGCCGTGCCCGCGTCCCGCAGCGCCGCCCGCACCCCTTCATCGCCCTTCCCGGCATGCTCCGCGAGCAGGCCGACGAGATCCTCGCGCGGCCGGAGCCCCGCCGCGCGCAGCACCGCCTCCTGACCTGCGTACTGCTCCAGACAGCCACGCCCGCCGCACGCACAGGACGGCCCGTCCGGTCGTACCGGCACATGGCCCAGCTCACCCGCGAACCCACGCGTGCCGCGCAGCAGTCGCCCGTCCACGACGATCGCCGCGCCGATGCCGATCTCGGCCGACACGTGCAGGAACTCGCGCGCGGTGCCGGCGCCGAGCCAGAGTTCCGCCAGCGCGCCGAAGTTGGCCTCGTTGTCCACGGCGAGCGGCCAGTCGCCGGGCAACAGGTCACCGAGGTCGGTGTCGCGCCATTCGAGGTTGGGCGCGCGGACGACCGTACGCCCGTCACGCGCCACCAGTCCGGGCACGGCGACCGCGAGTCCGGCGGGCCACAGCTCCTCCCGCTCGGCCTCAGCGACCACCTGGCGGACCAGCGTCGTCAGCTCCGCGATCACCGGCTCGGGCGCCCGGCCGCGGTTGGCGCCCCGGCGCACAACCCGCGCACGGACCGCGCCACGCAGGTCGACCGCGCACACCGCGAGGTGATCCACGCCGATCTCGGCCCCGATCCCGGCCGGGCCGCGGCCGCTCACCGCCAATGCCGATCCGGGCCGGCCCACGCGCCCCGGCCGCTCGGGACCCAGTTCCTCCAGCAATCCCCAGCGGATCAGATCGTCCACCAGGGTCGACACCGCGGCCCGCGTCAGACCGATGCGCGAGGCCACCGCCGCCCGTGACAGCGAGCCTTCGGCGCTGACCGCGTGCAGCACCCGCGCGAGGTTGCGCCGGCGCATGCCCTGCTGGGTGTCCGGCAGGGCCCGGCCGACCCCCGCGGGTCGGGCCTCGTGCAGCGGTGCGGTCATGCCTGTGTCAATCCTCGTTCCAGGGCCGGGCGGCGCGGCTCAGCGGTTTTCCGTGCCCCGTTCCAGCAGCGGGGCCGCGTCGGAGAGTACCCCGCCGATCCGGGCCAGCGTCTCCTCGTCCCGGTGCACGGGCTCCAGCACCGGCCCGGCCGCGGTGTTCCAGCGGCGAGCCACCGCCGCCGGGTCCTCACCGGTCAGCAGCCCGGCCGCCTGGGCCGCCGCACCCAGGGCCACCAATTCCTTGGCCGCGGGGATCCGGACCGGCCGCCCGGACAGCCGCCGCACGGTCTGCTGCCAGGCCCGGCCCCGCGCGCCGCCGCCGATCAGCAGCAGTGGGCCGTCCCGGTCCGCGTCCTCGTCGAGGACCAGGTCGAGGGCGCCGAGCAGCGAGTGCACGGCGCCGTCGTACGCCGCCTGGAGCAGCTGGCCCGGCGTCGTGTCGTGGCGCAGTCCGTGCAGCAGCCCGGAGGCGTTCGGCAGGTTGGGGGTGCGCTCGCCGTCCAGGAACGGCAGCAGGGTCACGGAGCCGCCGGGCGCCACGGCCTCGCGGTCCAGGCCCAGCAGGGTCGCGACGCGGTCCACGGCGAGCGTGCAGTTCAGGGTGCAGGCCAGGGGCAGCCAGTCCCCGCGCGCGTCGGCGAAGCCCGCCACCGTGCCGGTGGGATCGGCCGGGCGGTGCCGGGAGACGGCGTACACCGTGCCGGACGTCCCGAGGCTCAGCACCGGGGTGCCGGGCAGCAGGCCGAGGCCCAGCGCGGCCGCCGCGTTGTCACCGGTGCCGGGGGCCACCAACGTGCCCCTGGAGAAGGGCAGTCCATGGCCGTCGCGCACGGTCCCGGCCACCTCACCCGGATGTACCACCCGTGGTAGCAGCGCCGGGTCGAGTCCGATGTGCGCCAGGATCTCCTCGTCGTACCGCCCCGTGCCGGACGCCCACCAGCCGGTGCCGGAGACATCACCGCGATCGGTGACGGCCTGCCCGGTCAGGCGCTCGGTGAGGTAGTCGTGGGGGAGCCGTACGGCCCTGGTGGCGCGCGCCGCCTCCGGTTCGTGCTCGGCGAGCCACGCCCACTTGGTCACGGTGAACGACGCGCCGGGCACGCTGCCGGTGCGCTCCGCCCAGGCCTTCGGGCCGCCCAGCTCCTCCACCAGCCGACGGGCCTGCGGCGCGGAACGGACGTCGTTCCAGAGCAGCGCCGGACGCACTGGCTCACCGTGCTCGTCCAGGGTGACCAGGCCGTGCTGCTGGCCGCCGATCGACACCGCGGCCGCCTCGTGCGCCGCGTCACCGCACTGGCGCAGCGCTTCGCCCAGGGCGTCCCACCATTGGCGCGGATCGCTCTCCCGGCCCGCGCCGCCGGTGACGGTGTGCGGCGCCTGGCCGCTCGCCACCACCCGCCCGGTGGCCGCGTCGACGACCAGGACCTTCGTGGACTGGGTGGACGTGTCCACGCCGACGACGAGCGGACCCTCCGCTGCTGACATGGGGTTCTCCCTCTTCCGCGGCTCACCGGGATGTGCTGTGGGGGTTCCCGGAGGACACCTCCGAGGGCACCCGTGGAAGCCATCTGTCGAAGACACCTGGTGGTCGAAGACACCTTGTCTCTTCCCAGAAACGTGGTCGCATACTAATTTGTAAACGGCCATGACGAAATAGTCGTACGGAACAAGGAGCCGCGGCATGAGCTTCCAGCCCACCCCCGAGGACAGGTTCACCTTCGGTCTGTGGACCGTCGGCTGGCAGGGGAAGGACCCGTTCGGAGACGCCACCCGCCCGGCCCTCGACCCGGTCGAGACCGTGCAGCGCCTGGCCGAGCTGGGCGCCTACGGAGTGACCTTCCACGACGACGACCTGATCCCCTTCGGGTCCTCCGACACCGAGCGCGAGTCGCACATCAAGCGGTTCCGTCAGGCCCTGGACGCCACCGGCATGAAGGTGCCCATGGCGACCACGAACCTCTTCGCCCACCCTGTCTTCAAGGACGGCGGATTCACCGCCAACGACCGCGATGTGCGCCGGTACGCGCTGCGCAAGACGATCCGCAACATCGACCTGGCGGTCGAGCTGGGCGCCGAAACGTACGTAGCCTGGGGCGGCCGTGAGGGCGCCGAGTCCGGTGGCGCCAAGGATGTGCGCGACGCTCTCGACCGCATGAAGGAGGCGTTCGACCTCCTCGGTGAGTACGTCACCACCCAGGGCTACGGCCTCCGTTTCGCCATCGAGCCCAAGCCCAACGAGCCCCGCGGCGACATCCTGCTGCCCACCGTCGGCCACGCGCTGGCCTTCATCGAGCGCCTGGAGCGCCCGGAGCTGTATGGCGTCAACCCGGAGGTCGGCCACGAGCAGATGGCCGGCCTGAACTTCCCGCACGGCATCGCGCAGGCCCTGTGGGCGGGCAAGCTCTTCCACATCGACCTCAACGGCCAGTCCGGCATCAAGTACGACCAGGACCTGCGGTTCGGCGCCGGCGACCTACGGGCGGCGTTCTGGCTGGTCGACCTTCTGGAGAGCGCCGGTTACGAGGGTCCGCGGCACTTCGACTTCAAGCCGCCGCGCACCGAGGACTTCGACGGCGTGTGGGCCTCGGCCGCGGGCTGCATGCGCAACTACCTGATCCTCAAGGACCGCGCGGCCGCCTTCCGCGCCGACCCGGAGGTGCGGGAGGCGCTGCGTGCCGCGCGCCTGGACCAGCTGGCCCAGCCGACCGCGGCCGACGGCCTGGACGCCCTGCTCGCCGACCGGACCGCGTTCGAGGACTTCGACGTCGATGCCGCCGCCGCGCGCGGGATGGCGTTCGAACACCTCGACCAGCTGGCGATGGACCACCTGCTGGGCGCCCGCGGCTGACGGCCGCACGCGCCAAGCGGGGACGGAAGGACACTGGGGAGCACCGCACGCGTAGGTGCCGTGCCCCCCCCCGGCCGACCCACTAGGGGCGCACATCAGGGATGTCTCAGGGGCACGGCCCGGAACCGCGGGGGGCGGGAGGCCGTTCTCACAGCAGAGAACGGCAGTGGCCGTGAAGGAGGCGACGCTCATGTCGAGAAACGCGAAGATCGCCACAGGGGGTGTGGCGGTCGGTCTGATACTGCTGCTCCTGGGACTGCCCTGGTGGGTGGTGCTCCTGGTCGTGGTGGGAGTCCCGGCCGCCGCCTATCTGGCGCTGGACCCGTCCCAGCGGCGCAGGCTCCGCAGGATCACCCGCAAGGAACTCGGCCGCTGAGACGGGCACCGGGCCACCCCTGATCACAGGGGCCGTACGGCCATCTTGTCGAGGGCGTCCAGCAGTCCGGGCAGCTCCGGGCCGCGACCGACCGGCAGGACTTCGCCCGGCTCGTCGTCGAGCAGGACGAAGGCGATGTCGTCGGTGCGCGCCACCATCGACCAGCCGGGGCCGTCCGCGCGCAGTGTGCGGGCGTCGCCGGGGGCGAAGGTGGAGCGCACCCGGCCCAGCGGTGGCGGCGAGTCGACGTAGGCGCGCGCCTCCGCGAGCACCCGCCGTATCCCCTGGTGTCCGTCCCTCGGCGGTTCCGCGTCCCCCGGCCCCTTGACCTCGGCCTGTGCCGGGGGCTCGGCGGCGGAGGACCGGCCGGCCGGTGCGGCGAACTCGTCGTCGTTGATCTGCTGCCGCCAGGCCGCCCACTGCAACGCGATCTCGTCGGCGCCCAGGCGCCGCTGAGCCGGGCCCCAGACACTGGTGTCCGGCGGCCTCAGCGGGGGCCGCTCGCCCGTCTCGGGAGCGGGATCGTGCGGCGCGGGGACGCCGGGCGCCGCGACGGCGACCGCCAGCGGCCAGCCGGGCAGCGCGGTCACGATGGCGTGCTCCGCCGGCGACAGCTCGTACTCCAGGCCGCAGTCCCAGGACGCGATCGCCACCGCGACCAGCGAGACATCGTCGATGACGACCGTCCAGCGGGCGCCCTCGCCGTCCTGCCCGAGCACCAGGCCGTACCCGTCGGCGCGGGGCGCGAGCCCCAGTGCCGCGCACGATTCCGGATAGTCGTCGCCCAGCACGCTCGGAAACTGCGCCGGCGTCAGCAGCACCGCCGTCAGCACATACAGCGCATCGTCCGCGGCGGCGACGGCCCCATCGTCCGTCCCGGCCATCCCTGCCTCCCAGTGGCTTGTCCAACCGCGCGCACCCTAATGCGGACGGAAGGCCCCTGTCACGACTCCTCACACCACGCGGACCTGCAACTTTCCCCCTGGACGGGGGCGAATCGACCACGGTCTCCACGGGACTTCCCCAGACCGCCCCCGCCCTCGGACCGCCAGGGTGCGAATCCCGCCACACAACGGCGCCCGCCCTGCCTCCGAAATGGGGAGATCGATGATGGTTCATCTCCCCTGGCTCCGCATAGAGTTGGGTTCCGGCGACAGAAGGGGGACGACGCGGTGAAGCGCTTCGAACGGCTGGAGCGGATCCGTCGGCTGGACCCGGTGGCGGACGCCCCGGAGATCTACCGGCTCAGCACCGCCTACGAATTCCCCTGGGACTACACACGCGCCCTCGAACTGGCCCTCTACCGCACCTACGCCGTCCCGAGCATCGGCCGGCTCCTGGCGCAGACCGCCGAGCTGACCGACCGCACCCAGAAGCGGTACGACGACACCGCGCTGCTCCTCGACACCGTCGTGGAGCACGGCTTCGCCGCCGAACAGGGGCGCACGGCCATCCGCCGCATCAACCAGATGCACCGCAGCTACGACATCAGCGACGACGACATGCGGTACGTGCTCAGCACCTTCGTCGTGGTGCCCAAACGCTGGATCGACACCTACGGCTGGCGCCGGCTGTCCCGGCACGAGATCGTCGCCGCCACCGAGTACTACCGGACCCTCGGCCGGCACATGGGCATCCCTGGTCTCCCCAAGAGCTACGAAGAGTTCGAGACCCTTCTCGACACCTACGAAGAGGCGCATTTCGGCTGGGACGAGGGGGGCCGGCGAGTCTCGGACGCGACCCTCGACCTGATGGCCTCCTGGTACCCGCGCCCCCTGACACCTCTGCTGCGCACGGGCGTGCTCGCCCTGCTCGACGAGCCGCTGCTGAACGCGTTCCGCTATGAGCGGCCCGGCGCGACCACCGTCGCCCTGGTACGCCGCGCCGTGCGGGCGCGTGGCCGGATCGTGCGGCTGCTGCCGCCGCGCCGGACGCCCCACTTCGCGCGCCAGAACCGGGAGATCAAGGGCTACCCGAACGGCTATCGCGTGGCCGACCTCGGCACCCGCCCGGTTCCGGGACTGCGCGGCTGCCCGGTGCGGCACCTGGACACCTCAGACTCCCGCGAGTGAGGCGAGGGTCGCGCGCAGCCAGCCGAGTTCGGCCCGGCTCGTGGCGCGCGCGATGGTGAGGATGCCCTGCCGGAAGGGGTCGTTCACTTCCTCGGCCCGGACCGGCCGGTCGCCGTCGTAGAAGAAGCTCGTCGGCTCCTCCAGGAAGGCGAGCCGTCGCCTCAGCACCGCGGCCTGCGCGGCGGGGTCCGCCAGATGGCGCAGGAAGGCGAGCAGGACGAACCACTGGTTCTCGTCCGTGATCTCGCGCTGCCCGGGTTCGGCGAGCCGGCGCCACAGCTCCTTTCGGCCCTCCTCGGTCAGCCGCAGCACATGACGCGGCGCGGCCACGGCGCCCGGCTCGGTGGCCCGCACCAGTAGTCCGGCCTTCTCCAGCCGCTTGATCGCCGGATACAGCGTGCTCTCCGCGACGGGCCGCACATGCCCGGTGAGCGCCGCGATGTGCCGGCGCAGGACGTATCCGTGCAGGGGTGCCTCGTACAGGAATCCCAGGATGGCGAGTTCGAGCATGCCCGCATTCTTCCGTACGTCGGCGCGGTACAGCGACATGCTCATACTCTGTTTACGCCATACCTCGCCAACGAGGTATGGTCAGGTGGTGATCAAGAGCGACAAGGAGGGCGCCTTGCGGCAAGCCGTATTCGATGGCGAGGGAAGCCGGATCCGCTGGACGGAGGTGTCGGGAGAGGGCCCCGCACGGGTCTACCTCCACGGTCTGGGGTCGATGTCCGCGCCCTATCACGCGCACATCGCGGCTCGCCCCGAACTCGCGGGCAGGCGCAGCCTGTTCATGGACCTGCCCGGCCACGGCCTCAGCGACCGGCCCCCGCACTTCGGCTACACGCTGGAGGAGCATGCCGACGCGGTGGCGGCCGCGCTGGACACGGCGGGGATCGGCGGCGCGGAGCTGATCGCGCACAGCATGGGCGGTGCCGTCGCCATCGTGCTCGCACACCGGCGGCCCGAACTCGTCTCCCGGCTGGTGCTCTCCGAGGCCAACCTGGACGCGTTCCCGCCTCTGGCGGCGGGCAGTAGCGCGATCGCCACCTACGGGGAGGAAGAGTTCGTCGAGGAGGCGTACACGCGTGTCCTGGAGGCCGTCGGTCCGCTGTGGGCGGCCACCATGCGGCTGGCGGACCCGCGCGCCCTGCATCGCAGCGCCGTCGGTCTGCGCCGCGGCTCCGACCCTGTGATGCGCAGGATCCTGGAGGGACTGGACATCGACCGGATGTATCTGCACGGGGAGGCGAGCGGCGAACTCGAGGGCCGGGAGCGGCTGGAGGCGGCCGGCGTACGGGTGCTGACGGTGACGGGCGCCGGGCACAACGTCATGTTCGACAACCCCGACGCCTTCGCGGCCGCCGTCGCCGCAAACATCTGACCCTTCAGACCTCGCGCATGACCCTTCAGACCTCGCGCACGGCGAGGGCGAGGAAACGGGCGTCCTCGTCCACGTATGAGGTCATGCGCCACCCCGAAGCGGACAGCAGGGAGCGGAGATTGGGCTCGGCGCGCAGGTCGTCCGGTGTGATCTGCCGGCCCTGCCGCGCCGCCAGGGCCGCGCGGCCGATGGGGTGGAAGAGGGCGAGCCGCCCGCCGGGGCGTACCACGCGGGCGAGTTCGCGCAGGTTGTCCACCGGGCGCGGCAGGTGGGCGATCAACCCCGCCGCGAACACCGCGTCCAGGCTTGCCGAGCGCAGGGGCAGGGCGGCGACGTCCGCGCGCAGCAGTGCTCCCTCCCGGTCCCGGCCCGCCGTCACGGCGGCCGCGAGCATCGCCGGGGTCAGGTCGGCCCCGAGCACCACTCCGGTGGGGCCCACGGCGGCCCGCAACGGGGGCAGTGCGCGCCCTGTTCCGCACCCCGCGTCCAGCACGCGGTCGCCAGCCCGCAATCCGAGGTCGGCCACCGCGGCCGCGTACGCGGGCCCGTCGTCGGGGAACTTGCGGTCCCAGTCGGCGGCCCGTGCGGTGAAGAACTCCTGGACATGTGCGTGGTCGTCGCTCATGACCCGCATGATGCCCTGCTTCCGCGGCCCTGTGCTGTTCGCGTTCCGCTGCGGTGGCGGGCGCACCGCGGCTGTCGGCAGGCCGGGCTGCCGCTCAGGCCGCCAGGTCCCGCACCGCCGCGACCTGTTCGACGGGAACGCGCACCAGCAACTCACCGGGAACTCCGTTGCGGGCCCCGAACTCCTCGGCGCGGTCCTCGCCCATGTACCGGGCGGCGACCCGCGCGGCCCAGTGGCGCAGTTGCGCCGGATCCTCCGACAACCGGGCGCGGCCGCTGAGCACCACGAAATGGAACGGCGGCCGGTCGTCGTCCACACACAGGGCAACACGCCCGTCACGGACGAGATTGCGCCCTTTCACGGTCTCCCGGCCGGTGAGAAAGACCAGTTCGTCCCCGTCCAGCAGGAACCAGACCGGGGCCACATGCGGGCTCCCATCGGCGCGAACAGTGGACAGTTTGCCGGTGCGGGTGCCTTTTGAGACGAACGCCCGCCATTCGTCGTCGGTCATCTTCTGTGCCATGCGTCCATCCTGCTTGCCCGTACGCCGCACGTGGGGAAGGCTTGCGGAGGGTTCCTCCGGCCAGGGGGGGAGAGATCACACGGGGAGACGGACATGGCGCAGAACCAGGGACTCGGCTGGCTCCTGGACGACCTGACGGAACGTGTGGACGATGTACGGCACGCGCTGGTCCTGTCCAACGACGGACTGGTCACCGGCGCGAGCACCGGCCTACGCCGCGAGGACGCCGAACACCTCGCCGCCGTGGCGTCCGGACTGCACAGCCTGGCAAAGGGCTCGGGCCGCCACTTCGGCGCGGGCGCGGTGCGCCAGACGATGATCGAGTACGACGACGCCGTGCTGTTCGTGACCGCGGCCGGCCCCGGCAGCTGCCTGTGCGTGCTCAGCGGGGCGGAGGCCGACATCGGGCAGATCGCCTACGAGATGACCCTGCTCGTCAACCGGGTCGGCGAACATCTCGGCGTCGACGCCCGGAAACCCGAACGGGCACCTGGCGCAGAGCTCTGACCTGGGAGTTCTTGAAGTCCCGCGGAGTTATCCACAGGCTGACCACGCGATGCGCCGATCCGGCTACGGTGTGTGCACGGCGAACGCGCCGGGCGTGAGCCACCGACTCCATGGGGGAGTACGACCATGTCGGCACACACCTTCGAACCAGTACGCACGGACACCTGCACACCGAGCCGGGCCGCTCGTGAACTGGGCATCCTGCGCGGCGAGTTCGACCTCGCCGTCCAGCTCGGCCATGTGCGGACCGTGCCCGACGAGGGCGGGGGAGGCGGCCGGCTGGTGGAGCGCGCGGAGATCGACCGGCTCCGGGCGCAGGACGGATTCCCGGACACGCTCAAGGACCGGGTGCGCGTCGTGGGCACCACCGAGGGCGCCGAGCTGATGGAGATCTCGGCCGGCCGCTTCACCCGGCTCGCCCGCCTCGGCCTGCTCGTGCCCGCGAAGGTCTACGTCAACCGGTACGGCGCCGTGGTCTGGCTCTATCTCACCGAGGAGCTGAAGCACTTCGCGGCCGTCACCGAGAACGCGCAGCTGCTCAAGGGGCGCACACCCGAGACGCTGCGCGGTCAGCTCGCGGAGGGCGTGGACCTGCGCGCCCGCAACTGGCGCATGCGGCAGCTGGGATGCCTGCTGAGGCAGGCCGAGGACCCGTGGGCCCGAGCCGGGGCTCTGGCCGCCCTGCTCCCTCCCGTCGAGGTCGCCGACGTCGTCGAGGACCCGTACGAACGCGCCTGGGTCAACCGATTGCGGCCCGCGCTCCCCGGCCAGACCCTGGCCGGAACCTCCTTCGCCCACCTCGCCGAGCGGATCACGACCGCGCAGGACGCGGACGAGATCGACTGGCTGCGCAGCGACCTCGCCCACTCGGTCGAGGAAGCACGGGCTCTCTCGCCGGCCCCACGCCCCGCCGTCCGCCGTGCCGGGCCGACGACGCGTCCGACGCCGCGGCCGATCCCACCCATGGCGCGCACGGTCACGGCGCCGGTGGCGCCGACACCGACCCCGGTGGAGCCGACGGAGACGACGGCCGAGCCGCAGCCGGCGACGTCCGGACCGATGGCGGAAGCCGCGGAGCCGACGGCGCGGACCGTCAAGCCCCGTCGAATCACTGGAAGGTGCGTGCCCGAGCCGCGACACGCCCCCGAGCGGCGACACGCCCCCGAACCGGGACACGCGCCCGAGCGGCGGCACGTGCCGCGTGTACGGCCCGCTCCGGCCCCCGTACCCCGGTTCCCCGGATCGGGACAGGCGCCACCGCGCTCCACGCGCCGTCTGCGCGCCTGGCTGCGGCGCGGACCGGCTCGGCCCGCGGCAGGGGTCCGGGTACCCGCGGTCGAGTCCGGTCGGCAGCCCGCTACAGGGGCCTGAACAGTCCCTCCTGGACGACCGAGACGAGCAGCCGCCCCTCGATGTCGTAGATACGCCCGCGCGCCAGGCCCCGCCCACCCGTGGCGATCGGCGACTCCTGGTCGTACAGGAACCACTCGTCGGCGCGGAACGGCCGGTGGAACCACATGGCGTGGTCCAGCGAGGCCATGTCGAAGTTCCGGCGGCCCCACAGGGGTTCGATGGGGATGCGCACCGCGTCCAGGAGCGTCATGTCGCTGGCGTAGGTCAGCGCGCAGGTGTGGACCAGCGGGTCGTCGCCCAGCGGGCCCACCGCGCGCATCCACACCGCGCTGCGCGGCTCGGCGCCCTTGATCTCCTCGTCGTTCCAGCGCAGCGGTTCGGCGTACCGGAGGTCGAAGGGCTGGCGGCGCGCCATCCGCTCCAACTGCTCCGGCAGTGTGCCCAGGTGCTTGCGTATCTCCTCGGCCACCGTCGGCAGCGACTCGGGATGTACCAGGTCACGGGCCGGCGGCAGCTGGTGTTCGAACGGTCCTTCCTCGGGCTTGTGAAAGGAGGCGGTCAGATTGAAGATCGTGCGGCCCTGCTGCACCGCGGTGACGCGGCGCGTGGTGAACGAGCGTCCGTCGCGGATCCGCTCCACCTGGTACACGATCGGTACCCCCGGTCGACCGGGGCGCAGGAAGTACGCGTGCAGCGAGTGCACCGGGCGGTCGCCGTCCGTGGTGCGGCCGGCGGCGACCAGTGCCTGGCCCGCCACCTGGCCGCCGAAGACCCGCTGCAAGGACTCCTGCGGGCTTCGGCCACGGAAGATGTTGACCTCGATCTGCTCCAGGTCGAGCAGATCGACCAGTCTTTCGGCCGGGTTCGTCGTCATGGGTGGAATTCTCCTGTGGTCACAGCTGGCCGACATCGGTGACGCGGACGACCGCACGGCCCTCGGCATCCGAGGCCGCGAGATCGACCTCCGCACTGATGCCCCAGTCGTGGTCCCCGCTCGGGTCGTCGAAGATCTGGCGGACCCGCCACAGCCCGTTCTCCGGCTCCTCCTTGATGACCAGCAACTTGGGGCCGCGGGCGTCGGGGCCGGTGCCGAGATCCTCGTACTCGTCCCAGTACTTGTCCATCGCCTCGCCCCACGCGTCGGCGTCCCAGCCGGACTCCGCGTCCATCTCGCCCAGCTCCTCGACCTGGTCCAGCGCGGCCAGTTCCACCCGGCGGAACAGCGCGTTGCGGACCAGCACCCGGAAGGCGCGCGCGTTGGTGGTGACGGGCTTGACCTCGTCGGCCTTCTCCTGGGCCTGCTCGGCGGTCATCTCCTCGGGGTTCGCGAGCTGCTCCCACTCGTCCAGCAGGCTGGAGTCCACCTGGCGCACCATCTCGCCGAGCCACTCGATCAGATCCTGGAGATCCTCGGACTTCAGGTCGTCCGGGATGGTGTGGTCGAGGGTCTTGTAGGCGCTGGCGAGGTAGCGCAGCACGATGCCCTCGGTGCGGGCCAGCTCGTAGAAGGACACCAACTCGGTGAAGGACATCGCCCGTTCGTACATGTCGCGGACGACCGACTTCGGCGACAGCGGATGGTCGCCGACCCAGGGGTGGCTCTTGCGGTAGGTGTTGTACGCGTGGAACAGCAGTTCTTCCAGCGGCTTCGGGTAGGAGACGTCCTGGAGGCGCTCCATGCGCTCCTCGTACTCGACACCGTCGGCCTTCATCGCCGCCACCGCCTCGCCGCGCGCCTTGTTCTGCTGGGCGACCAGGATCTGCCGCGGGTCGTCCAGGGTGGACTCGACCACGGAGACCATGTCGAGGGCGTAGGACGGCGACTCGGGGTCGAGCAGTTCGAACGCGGCGAGGGCGAAGGTGGACAGCGGCTGGTTGAGCGCGAAGTCCTGCTGGAGGTCGACCGTGAGCCGCACGATGCGGCCCTCGGCGTCGGGCTTGTCGAGCTTCTCCACGATGCCGCCGTCGAGCAGCGAACGGTAGATCGCGATCGCCCGGCGGATGTGCCGCAGCTGCTGCTTGCGCGGCTCGTGGTTGTCCTCCAGGAGATGGCGCATCGCCTCGAAGGCGTTGCCCGGCCGGGCGATCACCGACAGCAGCATGGTGTGCGTCACGCGGAAACGCGACGTCAGCGGCTCCGGCTCCGAGTCGATCAGCTTCTGGAAGGTGTTCTCCGTCCAGCCGACAAAGCCCTCCGGCGCCTTCTTGCGCACCACCTTGCGCCGCTTCTTCGGGTCGTCGCCCGCCTTCGCCAGTGCCTTCTCGTTCTCGATGACGTGCTCCGGCGCCTGGGCGACGACCAGGCCGGCCGTGTCGAAGCCGGCCCGGCCGGCCCGGCCCGCGATCTGGTGGAACTCACGCGCCCGCAGGGTCCGCACCCGGCTGCCGTCGTATTTCGTCAGCGCGGTGAACAGCACGGTGCGGATGGGCACGTTGACACCGACGCCGAGCGTGTCCGTGCCGCAGATGACCTTCAGGAGGCCGGCCTGGGCGAGCTTCTCCACCAGCCGCCGGTACTTGGGCAGCATGCCGGCGTGGTGCACACCGATGCCGTGCCGGACGTAACGGGAGAGGTTGCGGCCGAACTTGGTGGTGAAGCGGAAGTTGCCGATCAGCTCGGCGATCTGGTCCTTCTCCTCGCGCGAGCACATGTTGATGCTCATCAGCGCCTGGGCCCGCTCCACGGCCTGCGCCTGGGTGAAGTGGACGATGTACACCGGCGCCTGCTTGGTCTCCAGCAGTTCGGTGAGCGTCTCGGTGAGCGGCGTCAGCTTGTACTCGTAGGAGAGCGGCACCGGACGGGTCGCCGAGCGGACCACCGCGGTGGGGCGGCCGGTGCGGCGGGTGAGGTCCTTCTCGAAGAAGGACACATCACCCAAAGTGGCCGACATCAGGATGAACTGCGCCTGGGGCAGCTCCAGCAGCGGAATCTGCCAGGCCCAGCCGCGGTCGCCCTCCGCGTAGAAGTGGAACTCGTCCATGACGACCTGGCCCACATCCGCGTTCTTGCCGTCGCGCAGCGCGATCGAGGCCAGCACCTCGGCGGTGCAGCAGATCACGGGCGCGTCGGCGTTCACGGAGGCGTCGCCGGTGAGCATGCCGACGTTCTCGGTGCCGAACAGCTTGCACAGCTCGAAGAACTTCTCCGACACCAGTGCCTTGATCGGCGCCGTGTAGAAGGTGACCTCGTCGCGGGCCAGCGCCGCGAAGTGCGCGCCCGCGGCGATCATGCTCTTGCCGGAGCCGGTCGGGGTGGAGACGATCACGTTCGCCCCGGACACCGCTTCGATCAGCGCCTCTTCCTGGTGCGGGTAGAGGGTGAGGCCGCGCTCCTGGGTCCACGCCTCGAAGGCTTCGTACAGGGCGTCGGGGTCGGCGGTCGGCGGCAGCTGATCGATGAGGGTCACCCTCCCATCTTGCCTGTCCTCCTCCCCGATCGGGGAATCGGCTGGGGCTGGGAAGATCACGGCAGCTACGCTGTGTCGCCGACGGAGCGTCAGCGCACCGTGTCAACTGGACAGCGGTATCTGAGGAATGGGGCGGGAAGCGGCCATGATGGGACCAGCACACTCACTGTCGGGAGCCGCGGCCTGGCTCGGCGTCGGGGCGGCAGCCGCCGCGGCCGGGCATCCGATGCCCTGGCCGGTCCTGCTGGTCGGCGCCCTGATCTGCGCGGGCGCCGCGCTCGCACCGGATCTCGACCACAAGGCCGCCACCATCTCGCACGCCTTCGGGCCGATCTCCCACTGGCTCTGCGAGATCGTGGACAAGCTGTCCTACGCCGTCTACAAGGCGACCAGGAAGAAGGGCGACCCGCGCCGCTCCGGCGGCCACCGCACGCTGACGCACACCTGGGTGTGGGCGGTACTGATCGGCGCCGGCGCCTCGGCGGCGGCGATCACCGGGGGCCGCTGGGCGGTGCTGGCGATCCTGTTCGTGCACATGGTGCTGGCGATCGAGGGCCTGCTGTGGCGGGCGGCCCGCGGCTCCAGCAGCGACATACTGGTCTGGCTGCTGGCGGCGGCCTCCGCGTGGATCCTCGCGGGCGTGCTCGACAAGCCCGGCAACGGCTCGGACTGGCTGTTCACCGAGCCCGGACAGCAGTACCTGTGGCTGGGGCTGCCGATCGTGCTGGGCGCGCTGGTACACGACATCGGGGACGCGCTGACGGTCTCGGGCTGCCCGATCCTGTGGCCGATCCCGCTGGGCCGCAAGCGCTGGTACCCGGTGGGGCCGCCGAAGGCGATCCGGTTCCGGGCGGGCAGCTGGGTCGAGCTGAAGGTGCTCATGCCCGTGTTCATGGTGCTCGGCGGAGTGGGCTGCGCGGCGGCCCTCAACGTGATCTGAGGCCGCCGTGCCGCTCAGGTGGCGTCGCCCGTGTCCGCCCCGCCGTAGCGGCGCTCGAAGCGCGCGATGCGGCCCTCGGTGTCGACCTGCCGGGCCTTTCCGGTGTAGAAGGGGTGGCTCTCCGAGGAGATCTCCACGTCGATCACCGGGTAGGTCTGGCCATCGTCCCAGTCGATGGTCTGCTCGCTCCGTGCCGTGGACCGGGTGAGGAACGCGTAGCCGGCGGCCCGGTCGCGGAAGACCACGGCGTGGTAGTCGGGGTGCTTGTCCTGCTGCATGGCGGCTCCTTGTGCGGGGCGGTCGGGCAGGGCGCGGGCGGGAGGGCCGGGGCTCGCCGGTCAGCCGGAGACGGAGTCCTCGTCCACGATGTGCATCGCGGCCTCCTCCGCGGAGGCGGCGGCGCCGTCGATACCGACGTCGCTGGCCACGAGGGCGGCCTCCTCGTCCTCGTGCGCCCCCTCGTCGGGCGCCACCAGGCGGCCGGAGCGCAGATCGCCGACCTCGTTGTCGAGAAGTTCCCCGTCGGTACCCGCGCAATCCCCGATGCCGTCGCCGTCCGGGGGGTCCCGGTCGGGGATCTCCTCGGCGAGGCGCTGGTCGAGGGTCTCGCCCGCTTGCCGCTCCGCCGCGGTCACGCCGTCGTGTTCCACCGCCCAGGGGCGCTCCGGAGGCGACCAGCCGCGGTCGAGGGGGTCGTCGACACCGTCGAAGTCCAGAGTGTCCTCGACGTCGAGCACCCCCGAGTCCTCCCGGACC
Source organism: Streptomyces sp. NPDC043952 (assembly GCF_056435325.1). NCBI lineage: Bacteria > Bacillati > Actinomycetota > Actinomycetes > Kitasatosporales > Streptomycetaceae > Streptomyces > Streptomyces sp. NPDC043952. Next base: position 66,390 of record NZ_JBWKES010000025.1, on the reverse strand, counting down.
TCCAAGGGATCGGGATCGGGCTGGTAGACGTCGTCCCCCCAGCTGTCGGCGCTGTCCACGACTACCTCCAGGTGGTGAGGACGGCCGGATACCGCCGAAACGGGCGGCGGGCCGCCGGCACGCGCGGCACGGATGTCACACGGTGCGAACCGGGAGGTTCCCGGACGAAACCCGAGCCGGTGCCGTTTTCCAGCCTTCCACTGCTGCTCGCCACCGCGCAACGGCACGGAGCCCCGGCAGCCTCCGAGGAGGCCGTCCGAGCGGGCTGCTCAGCCGTGCCAGGACCGCCACAGGGCCGCGTACGCGCCGTCCGCCGCGACCAGCTCGTCATGGCTGCCCAGCTCGCTGATCCGGCCGCTCTCCACCACGGCGATCACATCGGCGTCGTGGGCGGTGTGCAGCCGGTGGGCGATGGCGACGACCGTGCGGCCGTCGAGGACACGGGCCAGGGACCGTTCCAGGTGACGGGCGGCGCGCGGATCCAGGAGCGAGGTCGCCTCGTCCAGCACCAGTGTGTGCGGATCGGCCAGCACCAGCCGGGCCAGCGCGATCTGCTGGGCCTGCGCCGGGGTCAGCGTCAGGCCGCCGGATCCGACCTCGGTGTCCAGGCCGGCGTCCAGCGCCCGAGCCCAGCCGTCGGCGTCCACGGCGCTCAGGGCCGCCCACAGTTCCGCGTCGTCGGCGCCGTCGCGGGCCAGCAGGAGGTTGTCCCGCAGCGAGCCGACGAAGACGTGGTGCTCCTGGTTGACCAGGGCGACGTGCGAGCGGACGCGTTCGGCCGGCATCCGGGACAGCTCGGCCCCGCCGAGGGTGATCCGCCCGGCGCGGGGCGCGTAGATCCCGGCGAGCAACCGGCCCAGGGTGGACTTGCCCGCGCCCGAGGGGCCGACCAGGGCGAGCCGGGTGCCGGGCGCGACCCGGAGGGACACCTCGCGCAGCACGTCGATGCCCTCCCGGTAGCCGAAGCGCACCCGGTCGGCGTGCACGTCCCGCCCCTCGGGCGCCACCGACGCGTCCCCGGCTCCCGGCTCGATCTCCCGGACCCCGACGAGGCGGGCGAGCGAGACCTGGGCCACCTGCACCTCGTCGTACCAGCGCAGGATGAGGTTCACCGGATCGACGAGCATTTGCGCCACCAGCGCGCCCGTGATCAGCCGGCCCACCCCGAGCCAGCCGTGCAGGACGAGCGTTCCGCCCACCATCAGGACCGAGCCGAGGACGATGACATGGGTGGCGTTGATGACCGGGAACAGCACGGACCGCAGCCACAGCGTGTACCTCTCCCACGCGGTCCAGGATTCGATCCGCTGCTCGGACAGCGCGACCCGGCGGGCGCCCAGCCGGTGGGCCTCGATGGTGTGGCCCGCGTCCACGGTCTCGGCGAGCGCGGCGGCGACGGCCGCGTACCCGGCGGCCTCCGAGCGGTAGCCGGCGGGCGCCCGCTTGAAGTACCAGCGGCACCCGGCCACCAGCACCGGCAGGGCGAGCAGCACGGCGGCCGCGAGCGGCGGGGCCGTCACCACCAGTCCGCCGAGGAGCAGGAGGGCCCATACGACACCGATCGCGAGCTGCGGTACGGCCTCGCGCATGGCGTTGGCCAGGCGGTCGATGTCGGTGGTGATACGGGAGAGCAGGTCGCCGGTGCCCGCGCGTTCCAGCACGCCCGGCGGCAGGCCGACCGAGCGGACGAGGAAGTCCTCGCGCAGGTCGGCGAGCATCCGTTCGCCGAGCATGGCGCCGCGCAGCCGCACCTGCCGGACGAACACCGCCTGCACGGCGAGCGCCAGCAGGAACAGCCCGGTGGTGAGGCCGAGATGCAGCTGCCGAGCCCCGTCCGACACCCGCTGGACCAGGTCGCCGAGCAGGTAGGGCCCGGCCATGGAGGCGATCACGGCCACCGTGTTCGCGGTGATCAGCAGCAGGAAGGCCCGGCGGTGGCGGCGGAACAGCTCGGTGACGTAGGCCCGTACGGTCGCGGTCGTGCCGACGGGCAGGGTGGTGGCGGTCGTCGGGGCCGCCGGGTCGTACTCCGGTGGTGCGACGCCGATCATGCGCTCTCCTCGATCTCTTCCAGCTCGCCGAGGGCGTCCAGCAGCGCTCCCTCGGCGGCGGTGACCGGTTCGTCGTCCGTCTCCCGTGTCACCACGGCCCGGTACCGGGGCTCGCTCTCGAACAGCTTCCGGTGCGTGTCGGACGCCACGACCGCGTCCCCGTGGACCAGGACCACCCGGTCGGCGCGGTCCAGGAGCAGCGGCGAGGAGGTGAACACCACCGTCGTGCGCCCCGAGCGCAGCAGGCGCAGCCCGTCGGCGATGCGGGCCTCGGTGTGCGAGTCGACCGCGGAGGTCGGTTCGTCCAGCACCAGGACCTCCGGATCGGTGACCAGCGACCGGGCCAGGGCGAGCCGTTGGCGCTGGCCGCCGGAGAGGGACCGGCCGCGCTCGGTGATGCGGGCGTCCATCGGGTCGGCGGCGTCCAGGGAGCCCTGCACCAGGGCGTCCAGGACGTCCTCGCACCGCGCGGCCGCGAGCGCGTCGGCGGCCGTGACGGCACCGGAAGCGGGCACGTCGAGCAGTTCGCGCAGGGTGCCGGAGAGCAGCACCGGGTCCTTGTCCTGGACGAGGACGGCGGTCCGGGCGAGGTCCAGGGGGAGTTCGTCCAGGGGCGTGCCGCCGAGCAGGACCGAGCGGCCCGGCTCCGTGGGGTGGCCGCCGAGCCGCTCCGCGAGCCGTCCGGCGGTGTCCGGGTCGCCGCACACCACCGCTGTGAGCTTTCCTGCGGGAGCGCTGAGACCGGTGGCGGGGTCGTACAGATCACCGCGGGGCACCGCCGGCCGGTCACCGCCCGCCGCCTCGCGAGCGCTGCCGCCTGTCGCCGCCGACCGTTCCAACGACAGCACCCGTGCGGCGCGCTCGGCCGACGGGCGGGAGAAGGAGTAGGACATCGCGATCTCTTCGAAGTGCTGCAAGGGATAGCTGAGGACCATCACGGAGCTGTAGACGGCGACCAGTTCGCCGACGGCGATGCGGCCCTCGCGGACCAGGTGGACGCCGTACCAGACGACCGCGATCAGCAGCAGACCCGGCAGCAGCACCTGCACGGCCGAGATCAGCGACCACATCCGGGCGCTACGCACGGCCGCGTGCCGCACCTCCTGGGAGGCGTGGCGGTAGCGGGCGAGGAAGAGTTCCTCGCCGCCGATGCCGCGCAGTACCCGCAGTCCGGCGACGGTGTCCGAGGCCAGCTCGGTAGCGCGGCCCGCCTTCTCGCGCTGGAGGTCGGCGCGGCGGGTGGCGCGCGGCAGCAGCGGCAGTACGGCGAGTGCCACGACGGGCAGCCCGGCGGCCACGACCGTGCCGAGCGCGGGCTGGTAGACGAGGAGGCCGACGCAGACGACGACCACGGTCAGCGCGGCGGCGGTGAAACGGGACACCGCCTCCACGAACCAGCCGATCTTCTCCACGTCGCCGGTGGACACGGCGACCACCTCGCCGGCCGCCACCCGCCGGGTCAGCGCCGAGCCGAGTGCCGCCGCCTTGCGGGCGAGGAGCTGCTGGACGCGGGCGGCAGCCGTGATCCAGTTGGTGACGGCGGCCCGGTGCAGGAAGGTGTCGCCCACCGCGACGGCCGTACCGCACAGCAGCATCGAAGCGCCCGTCAGGGCCAGCCGGGTGCCGGACCGGTCCACGACGGCCTGTACGGCGAAGCCGACGCAGAAGGGGAGCGCGGAGACGGCGACGAAGTGGAGCAGGCCCCAGGCCAGCGCCTTGAGCTGGCCACCGAGCTGATTGCGCCAGAGCCACCACAGGAATCGGGGCCCCGAGCGTGCGTCGGGCACGCCGGGGTCGGGATAGGGAAGATCGTGAATCTGCATGACGTCCAGACGGCTCGTGACAGCGTGTCAGGGAACGGCGGCAGCCGAGGGCGGCGGCGGACCGGGACAAGCCGTGACAGGGTCGCTTCGCGCGGTCGGGAATTTCAAACGGTTTTCGCGTCAATGGGGCGTCATGTCAGCATGGCCCGGTGCGGATAGACAGTGTGCGGCGCTCGACGCGCTGGGCGGCGGCCCTCGGAACCCTGCTCCTGACGACCCTTACGGCCTGTGGCACGGGCTCGTCCGGCTCCCCGCCCGGCCACCCGGGCCCGGCCGCGCCGACCGCCTCCCCTTCCGCGCCCGCCCCCGACCCGGCCCGCATTCCGGGTGTCGGCAAGCGTCTGTACGCACGGATACCCGGCCAGTCCCGCCAGGTCGTGGCCGTGTACGGCAAGGGCCGGAACTCGGCCGAGTCCGAAGTGGTGCTCTACGTGAGACAGGGCGGCGGCTGGCACCGGGAGGGCAGCTGGGCGGCGCACAACGGGCGCCGCGGCTGGACCCCCGACCACCACGAGGGCGACAAGCGCAGCCCGGTGGGCGTGTTCACGCTGACCGCCGCGGGCGGTACGTACGCCGATCCGGGGAGCAAGCTGCCGTACGACCACAACACCTACGCCTACGCCTCCCCGAAAGAGTGGCCCAAGGCGTACCAGCACGACTTCGGTTACGTCATCGCCATCGACTACAACCGCGTGCCGGGCACCCCGCCGCGCGACGGCACCCGCCCCTGGGGCGCGGCCAAGGGCGGCGGTATCTGGCTGCACCTGGACCACGGGAGCGGCACTTCGGCCTGCGTGAGCATGCCCAAGAGCGCCATGGAGACGCTGCTGCGCACGCTCGACCCGGCCCGGCACCCCGTGGTGGTGATGGGGGACCGGGCGGATCTCGGCGCCTGACGGCCGCGCGGCCGTCAGTTGACCGCCGAGCCGCCATGAGGCGCCGAGGAAGGACCCGCCGCGACGGCCGAGCCGATCACGTCCACGTCGCTCGATCGGACGTAGGCGATCCGGTGGTCGAACTGGATCTGGTAGTAGGTCTCGTCGCCCTTGACCACCGGCTCGGGCGTGTCGACGAAGGCCGAACGCGGCACGAAGGAGCTGTCGATGGTGCCCTCGGTGACGTACCGCTGGCCCGCCCGGAAGTGGTAGGGGAGCGGCGCCTCGGGCTCCTCGTCCACGCCCTCCGGGTAGGCGTCCTCCTCGGGCAGGGCGCGGCCGAAGACGGGGATCTCGTCCAGGCCCTCCTTGGGCGTCACCATCTTGCCGGCCGCGCCGACCGCCGTCGCCTGCTTCCTCGGGTTCTTGAACCAGGCCTTGCGGCCCTGGTACCAGACCGCCGTCCAGTCGCCGCGGCGTTCGGCGACGGCGAAGGTCTGGCCGGCCGAGGCGCGCGCCCCGAGGTCGTCGACGTCCAGCGTGGAGACCCCGCCGTCCGGATGGCGGCCCGGATCCTGGATCAGCGGTGCCTTCTCGTCCGGGCGGGTGTACATGCGCACGGCGCTGGAGCCGTGCTTCGGGCACGGCGCGCCGGGCTTGAGGCAGCCCGTGAACTTGGGCGAGTGGGTGGCGTAGTCCGGCAGGATCGTCACCATGTCGCTGTTCGGCCCGGCGGTGGCCTTCAGGGGCGCGCCGAGCAGGTCGAAGTAGTGGCGCCAGTCCCAGAAGGGGCCCGGATCGTCGTGCATGTCGGGGATGGAGTCGCCGGTCGGCGAGGGCACGTTGTCGTGGCCGAAGATGTGCTGCCGGTCGAGCGGGATGTCGTACTTCTTGGCCAGATAGCGGACCAGGCGTGCCGAGGTCCTGTACATCTGTTCGGTGAACCAGGTGCCCGGCTGCCGCAGGAAGCCCTCGTGTTCGATGCCGATGGAGCGGGCGTTGACGTACTGGTTGCCGGAGTGCCAGGCCTCGTCCTTGGTCTGCACGTGCTGGGTGACGTGGCCGTCGCTGGAGCGGATCGAGTAGTGCCAGGACGCCTCGGTGGGGTCCTGCACCGTCTGGAACATGCTCGACAGCTTGGCCTCGGTGTCGTGGATGACGATGTACTCGATCTTCTGGTCGCGCGGCCGGTCGGCGAGGTCGTGGTTGCCGTAGTCGCCGTCGTCGTCGATCTCCTCGTAGGGCGCCGCGAGCCAGTCGCAGGACACCTCGGCCGGGCACTCCGTCCCCTTGGCGTGCCGGGCCTTCGCCGTGCGGACGGTGTGGGGGCGCACGGAGGGGCTCGCGGGCAGGGAGACCTCCTGGCCCTCGGCGGTGGTGCGGTGGGCGCCCTTGCGGATCACCGCGAAGACGTCGTTCGCGTACGTCGCCGCCGAGGTGACGTCAGGAGTGCCGGGGAAACGTTCCACCGCCTCCCACCAGTCCGCGGGATCGTCGCTCAGCGGCTTGCCCAGCTGCTGCTGAGTGGCCGCGAGCAGGGCGGCGCCGCCGCGCACATTGGCGGTGGCATCGGTGCGCAGGCGCCCGGCGGGGGCGTCGGTCAGCCGGGCGGCGCGCTGGAGGTCCGCCGGCTTCACGGACCGGCCGGCCGGCACACCGTCCGGCCGCGCGGCGGGCGCGCCTGCCGCCCCCGCGCTCGGCTGGAGCGCGCCACCGCCCTGGCCCGGAGAGGGCGACGCGGCCGGGAACTGGCTGGTGTCCACCAGATGCATCGGCCCGTAGCCGCCCGCGACGCTCGGGGAGCCCGGATGGGCGTCCCAGCGGGTCTGCACATACGACACGCTCATCAGCACACTGCGCGGCACATGGAAGTCGTGGGCGGCATCGGTGAAGGCGACCTGGAGGCGCTGCTCCGGCGCGTCGTCGTCGGTCATCGGGGTGAGCAGCAGCGGCGCCAGCAGGGCCGCCGATCCGATGGCACACGCGGTCAGGCGGCACACGCGACCATGGGGGACACGTGGGGAGGTGGGTCTTTTCATGGCACGGGTCTCCAAACATGTTCATCGCGCGCTTCGCAGCCAGGACAAAGGAGTTGCCCCTGACAACCACCCCTTGTACGTTTCCGTGCCCCGCGTGTCCCGTCGCGCCAACCGTCACCGGGGTGGACCAGCGGCCCGGCAGAGGCCACCCGGTCGGCGGCAGCGGCACCGCTCCGACGGCCCGTCAGCGCGGGCGCTCCGGCGGGCCGGTGACGGAGGGCATCCGGCTCAGTCCTCGACCGGGTCGACCTGCCAGTCGGGGTGGCCCGGCATGGGCGGGGTGTGCGTCCCGTAGAGCCAGGCGGTCAGAAAGGTTTTCAGGTCCTGTTTCGCGACCCGTGAGGCGAGGTCGACGAAGTCCCGTGTGCCCGCCGCGCGGCCCCGGTAGGTGCTCACCCAGGACTTCTCGATCCGCTCGAAGACCGCGGGGCCGACCTTCTCCCGCAGGGCGTACAGCACCAGGGCGGATCCGTCGTAGCGCATCACCTTGAACAGCGTGCCGGCGCCGGGTTCGGCGGGCGCGCCGTCGTCGTGGCGCCACTGGTCGTGCTGTGCGTAGGCGTCGCGCATCGCGTCGTCCAGGCTGACGCCGCCGTGCGATGCGGAGTACAGCCGTTCGTAGAACCGGGCGTGACCCTCGCTCAGCCACAGGTCGGACCAGCGCCGGATGGCGACGCTGTCCCCGGTCCAATGGTGTGTCAGCTCGTGCACGAGATTGCGTTCGGCGTCGACCCGGTCACCGAGCAGATCGTCCTTCGGTACGACGGACAGCGACTGGGTCTCCAGCGCCACCGGTAGCTCGGTGTCCCCGACCAGCACGCCGTAGCGGCGGAACGGATACGGCCCGAGCCGCTGTTCCAGCCAGGCCAGGTGCTCCGGGGTGAGCGAGCGGTACTCCTCGGTGTCGCCGACCAGATCGTCCGGGACCACGTCGCGGACCGGCAGCCCGCGCGGGCCGCTGCTGTTGACGACGCGGAACCTGCCGATCGCCAGCTGGACCAGCTGAGCCGCGATCGGCTGCTCGGAGTCGTAGGTCCGTTCGACGCGGCCACCGGGCCGTGCGGCCGTGCTGACGAGGCGTCCGTTGGCCACCGCGCCGATGTCCGCCGGGGTGGTGACGTGGAAGGTGATCGGTGCGCGCAGGCTCGGGTGGTCGTCCGCCGGGAAGATCATCTTGGCGCCGTCCGGCTGGGCGCAGACCACGGTGCCGTCGGGCGTGGGCACCCAGCCGTAGTCCCGGATCGCGTCGTCGCGGTGGCGCTGCTGGGTGGGGTCGGCGGTGTAGGCGACATGGACGGTGAAGGCGTGGCCGCGGGGGATCGGCCGGGCGGGGGTGACGACGAGTTCGTCGCCGTCGCGTACGGCCCCGGCCGGTGCGCCGTCGACCGTGACCCGGTGCAGCGTGTTGCCCGCGAAGTCGAGGTCGAAGCGGGACAGCGCCTGGGTGGCGGCGGCGCTGATGGTGGCGCCCGCCTCGAACGGCGTCAGGGGCGCCTGCCAGTCGAAGTCCAGGGTGTAACGGCGGACCGTGTACCCGCCGTTTCCGGCGAGCGGCATCAGCGGATCGCCGATGCCGGGAGCGCCGGGGGACGGGGGCGCGCCTCCACCCCGCCCCGAGGCGGCGGTACGCCCCGGTGCGGCGGCCGGGCCGGGCGAGGGTGAGCCGTGGTTCTCGCGCGGGAACAGGTCGATGCAGAGGGCGGCGCCGGTGAGGGTGAGGGCACTGGCGAGGACGAGGGCCGTGCGGCGGGGACGCCGCGTTCTCCGCCCCTCCCCGGCCTCCTCGCTCGGGGGCCCCGCCGGGCTGTCCGCGGGCATGATCTCCATGGACGCACTATGCCAGTGCGATCCGTTAATAGCACCAAATGTCTGTCAGGGTGACGATGCGCCAGACGTGCGCCGTGGTGCCGCTTCTCTCCTCGACGCCTCATTGCGGCCTCGCCCAAACACCCCGTAGAACACCGCCCATGAGACAACGGATAGTCATGTCCATGCTTGCGATCGCGGCCCTCCTGACCGGCGCCCTGTTCGCCGCCGGGACCGCGAGCGCGCGGGCGGCCGACGTCCCCGCCGAGTTCGGCACCGACTGGCACGACCCGGTGACCGCCGCCCCGCCGGTCGCCCGGCCGCACACCAAGTCCTGCCAGGTCACCCTGGCCGACGGGCAGTTCCGCGACTTCACCCCCTACCGGGGCGCGTACACCCCGCCCAAAGGCTGCGGCGGCCGCTGGAGCAAGGTCGTGCTCCGCCTGGACGGCACGGTGAAGGGCCGTCAGTACGACCGGCTCGGCTATCTGCACGTCGGCGGGGTCGAGATCCTGCGCACCTCCACCCCCGAACCCTCGCCGGACGGCATCGCCTGGCACGTCGAGAAGGACGTCACCCGCTACAGCGACACCTTCCGCAGCCCGCGGGACGTCGAGATGCTGATCGGCAACGTGGTCGACGACACCTACACCGGCGTCATCGACGTCCACGTCACCCTGACGTTCTACGCGGGCAGCCCCGCCGAACGGACCCCGGACCGCGTGCTCACCCTCGGCGACACGCCCGGCGGCACGACGCTCACCACACCGCGCAACAGCGAGCGGATCGTCGCCGAGGTCTACGCGACCGGATCCGGCGGCGGGTGCGAGGAGTTCTGGTACCTGACGGTGGCCGACCCGGCGTCGTACTCCTGCAAGGCCGATCACGGCCCCTACCGCGAGGTGCAGATCAAGGTCGACGGGCGCACGGCGGGCATCGCCGCGCCCTATCCGAACGTGTGGACCGGCGGCTGGTCCGATCCGTTCCTCTGGTACGTCATCCCGGCGCCGGGCGCCTTCGACGTGCGGCCCATCGAGTACGACCTCACACCCTTCGCCGGGCTGCTGGACGACGGCCGCCCGCACCGCGTCGAGGTCTCCGTCCTGGGCGTGCCTGCGGGCCAGGCCGGCTGGAGCACCCCGGTGAACGTGCTGGTCTGGCAGGACGCGCACCGCGACCACCTCACCGGCGCGGTCACCCAAGATATGGCGACCGATCTGGTCAACTCCTCGACCTACACACCGGGTTCAGAGAACCGGGTGGACACGAAGGCCGGGCACCGGCTCACCGTCAGCGGATACCTCGACACCTCCCACGGACGAGTGACCACCACCGTCACCCGGACCCTCGGCGACACGTCCGTCCACCGCTGGACCGACGGCGAGAACACCGACGGACTGGACGCGACCTGGACCGACGACCAGACCGTCACCACCGCCGGGGCCGGCCCCGCGCGGTCCGCGCACACGCTGCGGACGTACACCCTCGACGGCGTCACCACCATCGGCTCCGACAACCGGCTGCGCACGGTGCTGACACTCGGCGACCGCGCCTCGGTGACCGAGCTGCGCGGCGGCCGGCGCACCGCGTGGTCGCGGCTGGACGACACCTACCGCGGCGACGCCTCGTACACCCTCGACGCCCCGCGTGAGCAGCGGCACGCGGTCGGCACCTCGTCGGAGCACTACCGGTCCTACGGCTCGGACGGCTGCTACGACCGCACGCTGGCCACCGCCCAGGGGGCGCTGACACTGGACCGCAGGGGCTGCTAGCCCGGCAGGCGCCCGGTGCGACGGGGTCAGCAGGGCTTGCCGGCGTCCCCGTCGACCAGGGTGTCCAGCAGTACGCCGAGCACCTCGCGCTCCTTCTCCGTCAGCGGGGCGAGTATCTCCTCGGCCGCCGAGCGGCGCGCGCCGCGCAGTTCGCGCAGGGCCGCGCGCCCCTCGTCGGTCAGCTCGATCCGGGTCACGCGCCGGTTCGCCGGATCCGCCGCCCGGCGCACCTTGCCGCTCGCCTCAAGCCCGTCGACCAGCGTCGTCACCGCGCGCGGCACGACCTCAAGGCGCTCGGCGAGGTCGGCCATGCGCGGCGGCGAGGGGTAGTGCGCGAGGGTGCGCAGCAGCCGGGACTGGGCGGGGGTGATGCCCAGTTCGCGCCGTTCCAGATGGTGCTTCTGGATGCGGTGCACCCGGCGGGTGAGCCGCAGCAACTGCTCGGCGAGCAGTCCGTCGGGATCGGGGGTGGTCATGCGGGAACAATATCAGGATGCGGTTCATTGTGAGTATAGGTAACAATGAGCTACGATCCGTTCCGTCATCGCCGGCCGAACCCGGCCGGCGCCCGCTCACCTCCGTAGGAGCCCATGCATCCCGACCGTGAAACCTCCTGGACCCCGCCCGCCGATGCCAAGGACCGGCCCCGGCAGTGGCGGCGGATCCTCGCGCTGTTCCGCCCCTATCGCGGGCGGCTCGCGATCGTCGGCCTGCTGGTCGGCGCCTCCTCGCTGGTCTCGGTGGCCACACCGTTCCTGCTCAAGGAGATCCTCGACGTCGCCATCCCGCGCGGCCGTACCGGTCTGCTGAGCCTGCTCGCGCTCGGCATGATCCTCAGCGCGGTCCTCTCCAGCGTCTTCGGTGTGCTCCAGACGCTGATCTCGACCACCGTCGGCCAGCGCGTCATGCACGACCTGCGCACCGCCGTGTACGGCCGGCTCCAGCGCATGTCGCTCGCCTTCTTCACCCGCACCCGCACCGGCGAGGTGCAGTCCCGCATAGCCAATGACATCGGCGGCATGCAGGCGACGGTCACCTCGACCGCCACCTCCCTGGTCTCCAATGCCACCAGCGTGGTCGCCACCGTCGTCGCGATGGTCGCCCTCGACTGGCGGCTCACCATCGTCTCGCTGCTCCTGCTGCCGGCCTTCGTCTGGATCAGCCGCCGCGTCGGCAATGAGCGCAAGAGGATCACCACCGAGCGCCAGAAGCAGATGGCCGCGATGGCCGCCACGGTCACCGAGTCCCTCTCGGTCAGCGGCATCCTGCTCGGCCGCACCATGGGCCGCACCGACTCGCTGACCGGCTCCTTCGCCGGGGAGTCCGAGCGGCTGGTCGACCTGGAGGTCCGGTCGAACATGGCCGGTCGCTGGCGCATGGCCGTGATCACCATCGTCATGGCCGCCATGCCTGCCGTCATCTACTGGACGGCCGGTCTGGCCCTCCAGTTCGGCGGCCCGCGGGTCTCGCTCGGCACCATCGTCGCCTTCGTCTCGCTCCAGCAGGGCCTGTTCCGCCCGGCCGTGAGCCTGCTCGCCACCGGCGTCCAGATCCAGACCTCCCTCGCGCTTTTCCAGCGCATCTTCGAGTACCTTGACCTGCCCATCGACATCACCGAGCGCCCGCGCCCGGTCCACCTCGACCGCGTCAAGGGCGAAGTCCGCTTCGAAGACGTCGAGTTCCGCTACGACGGCAAGGGCGGCCCCGTCCTGGACGGCATCGACGTCACCGTCCCCGCCGGCGGCAGCCTCGCGGTCGTCGGCCCCACCGGCGCGGGCAAGTCCACGCTGGGCTATCTGGTGCCCCGGCTCTACGACGTCACCGGCGGCCGGGTCACCCTCGACGGGATCGACGTCCGCGACCTCGACTTCGACACCCTCGCCCGCGCGGTCGGCGTCGTCTCGCAGGAGACGTACCTCTTCCACGCCTCCGTCGCCGAGAACCTGCGCTTCGCCAAGCCGGACGCCACCGACGAGGAGTTGCACGCCGCGGCCCGTGCGGCGCAGATCCACGACCACATAGCGGCGCTGCCCGACGGCTACGACACGGTGGTGGGCGAGCGCGGCCACCGCTTCTCCGGCGGCGAGAAGCAGCGCCTCGCCATAGCCCGCACCATCCTGCGCGACCCGCCGGTCCTCATCCTGGACGAGGCGACCAGCGCCCTGGACACCCGGACCGAGGCCGCCGTGCAGGAGGCCATCGACGCCCTCTCGGCGAACCGTACGACGATCACCATCGCCCACCGGCTGTCCACCGTTCGCGGCGCCGACCAGATCGTGGTGCTGGACTCCGGGCGGGTCGCCGAGCGCGGCACGCACGAGGAACTGCTGGAGCGCGACGGGCGGTACGCGGCCCTGGTGCGCCGGGACGCACAGCTGGAGCCGGCCGGGTGAGACGGCGGCCCGAAGGCAGCGGTCCCGGACGGGTGGCCGGAGCGGCGGACCGGGACGGGCGACTGGGCCGACAAGCTGAATATATGTCGTGGTTGCGGTGATTCGCGTATTACGGTTCCCGCATGCTGACGCACATTCCGTCACGGAGCAGGATCCGACTGACACGCCGGGGCAGACTCGTCCTCGCCGCGGCCGGCGCCGTCATGGCCGGCACCGCCGTGGCGGTGCCGCTGCTGACGGCGGCCGATCACCACGAGGTGCCCAGGGCCGCCACACTCGTCGTACCGGAGGGCTGGCGCGCGAGCCAGGTCTACGACGCGATCGACAAGGCGCTGGCCCTGCCCTCGGGCAGCACCCGCACCTCGCTCGGCAAGGCCCGGCTGCCCCTGCCCAAGGACGCCGGGGGCAACCCGGAGGGCTATCTCTTCCCGGCCTCCTACCCCCTGCGCAAGGGCGCGACCCCCGAGTCCGTGCTGCGCTCCATGGTGGACACCGCCCACCAGAAGTTCGACGGCGCACCGGTCGCGGCCGGGGCCCAGCGCAACTCGATGAACGTCTACCAGGCCCTCACCATCGCCAGCATCATCCAGGCCCAGGCGGTGAAGAAGGAGGACATGGGCAAGGTCGCCCGTGTCATCCTCAACCGGCTGGAACGCGGGATGCCGCTGCAACTGGACTCCACCCTCAGCTACGCGCTGGGCCGCGCGCGCACCACCGAGGGCGACACCAGGAGCGACAGCCCCTACAACACCTACCAGCGCATGGGCCTGCCGCCGACGCCGATCGGCAATCCCGGCGAGGACGCGATGCGCGCCGCCCTCAATCCGACGCCGGGCGACTGGCTGTACTTCGTGACGGTCAAGCCCGGCGACACGCGCTTCACCGCCGACTACGACACACACCTGCGCAATGTGGCCGAGTACAACTCCCTTCAGCAGCAGGCCGGGCAGCAGCCGGGACAGAACCGGAGCCCGTCACCGGTCCGCTCCTCCGCCCCCTCCGCGACGCGGTCCGGCAAGACCGGCTGAGCGGAACGACCGGGCCAACGAGGCGCGGCGGCCTGACGGTTCAGGGGTTCGTCACGCGGCGGCCGGCCGTTCCTCGGCCAGCAGTCGCCTGATGTCCCGCACGGCCGCGCGGCCGGCCCGGTTGGCGCCGATGGTGCTGGCCGAGGGGCCGTAGCCGACGAGATGGATCCGGGGGTCGGCCACCGCGCGCGTCCCCTCCACCCGGATTCCGCCGCCCGGCGCGCGCAGCCGCAGCGGGGCGAGATGGCCGAGCGCCGCCCGGAAGCCGGTCGCCCAGAGGATCACATCGGCGTCCACCCGGCTGCCGTCCCGCCATCGCACGCCGTCGGGGGTGATCCGGTCGAACATCGGCCGCCGGTGCAGGACCCCCTCCGCAAGTCCCCGGCGGATCGCGTCGTTCAGCGGCAGCCCGGTGACCGAGACCACGCTGCGCGGCGGCAGGCCCTCGCGCACCCGTTCCGCCACCAGCGCGACGGCGGCCCGCCCCGCCTCCGCGTCGAACGGCCCCTCGCGGAAGACGGGCGGACGCCGGGTGACCCAGGTGGTCGCGGCGGCGTAGGGGGCGAGTTCCAGCAGGTGCTGGGTGCCGGAGGCGCCACCGCCCACGACCACCACCCGCCGCCCGGCGAACTCCTCGGGCCCCGCGTACCGCGCGGTGTGCAACTGCCGCCCGCGGAAGGTCTCCTGGCCCGGATAGCGGGGCCAGAACGGATGGTCCCAGGTGCCGGTCGCGTTGATCAGCGCACGGGCCGACCAGATGCCGTCGGAGGTCTCCACGAGCAGCCGCCCGCCGTCCCCCTCGCGCACCGCCCGCACCTCCACCGGGCGCCGTACCCGCAGGTCGAAGGCGCGCTCGTAGCGGGCGAAGTACGCGCCGATCACCTCCGCCGAGGGGCGCGCCGGGTCGGCGTCCGTCAGCTCCATACCGGGCAGCGCGTGCATGCCGTGCACCTTGCCGTACGTCAGCGAGGGCCAGCGGAACTGCCAGGCGCCGCCCGGAGCGGGGGAGTGGTCGAGGACCACGAAGTCGCGGTCCGGCTCGAATCCGGCGCGGCGCAAGTGATAGGCGCCGGACAGCCCGGCCTGCCCGGCGCCCACGACGACCACCTCGACCTCACGCAATTCGTTCACGTTTCTACCAACAGCGTGCCGGACACGGATCATCCCGCGCGGTGTCGACCCCTGCGCAGGACACGGTGTCGTACCCATGCGTCAGGATGGGAGGCATGCCAGATGCCTTCACCACCCGAATCCTGAACGTCTCCACGGGCTCCCGTGAGCGCGTGGCCGACCTGACCGGGGACTGCGCGGACTTCCTGCGGGAGGTGGCGGGCGGCCGCGACGGTCTGCTGAACATCTTCGTCCCGCACGCCACCGCCGGGATCGCCGTCATCGAGACCGGCGCGGGCAGTGACGACGACCTGCTCGCCGCGCTGCACACCCTGCTCCCGGCCGACGACCGCTGGCAGCACCGCCACGGCAGCCCCGGCCACGGCCGCGACCATGTGCTCCCGGCGCTGGTCCCGCCCCACGCGACCCTGCCGGTGATCGCCGGCAGGCTGGAGCTCGGCACCTGGCAGTCGGTGTGCCTGGTGGACACCAACCGGGACAACCCCGACCGGCAGGTGCGGCTGTCGTTCCTCGGGTAGGTCCCGGCGCCGCCGCGGAGCCGTCCTGGGGCGCTCGTTTCCGTCGTGGGGCGGACAAATGCTCCATCACGTACGGTGTGGTGGACGCAGCAAGCCGGGCTCGCCGCGACAGAAGTGGTTGCGCAGTACGCGGCAGTCCCGGTCCGTCCAGGCCGGGAGAGGAAGTATGAGCATACGCGTCCGGCAGCGGCCCAGGAGCCGCCGCACAGCCCTGCGCACCGGGGTTCCACTGGCCACGCTGGCACTTGCCGTCGCCGGCTGCGGCGCATCGGTCACGCCCGGCGCGGAGACGACCTCCCTCCGGTCCTCCGCCGCCACCCAAGGCACCCGGACTCCGGGCACACCGACCCCCGACTCCGCGAGCGCGACGCCGAGCCGCACCGGCACCGATGCCGCCACGGCCACCGCGCACACCACCCCGATGGCGACCGCCACCACCTGCACCGACCGGACCCTGTCCGGCATGACCACGGCTCAGCGGGTCGGGCAGCTTTTCATGGGGGGAATCTCCGCGGCCCACCCGGACCAGGCGCAGTTGCGCATCCTGCGCGACAACCACGTGGGATCCGTCATGCTGACCGGCCGCAGCACCGCCGGTACGGCGGCGACGCGGAAGATCGTCGATGGTTTCCGGGGTCAGGCGGACCGGGTCGGCGGCCGGCAGGTCGGCCTGCTGGTCGCGACCGACCAGGAGGGCGGCCGGGTACAGGTGCTCAACGGCCCCGGCTTCTCGGCCATGCCCAGCGGTGTGACGCAGGGCGGCAAGGCGCCCACGATGCTGCGCGCCGAGGCGACCATCTGGGCCCAGCAGCTCAAGCGCGCCGGGGTCAACCTGAACCTGGCACCGGTCGCCGACGTGGTCCCCGCCTCGCTGGGCACCCGCAACATCCCCATCGGCTCCTTCCAGCGCGAGTACGGCAACACCCCGGACGCCGTGACCTCCGGCACCGGTGCCTTCGCCGCCGGCTTCAAACAGGCGGGTGTGCTGACCACGCTCAAGCACTTCCCCGGACTGGGCCAGGTGATCGGCAACACCGACACCACCGCCAATGTCGTGGACTCGGTGACGACCAGCACCAGTGCCAGCCTCGGCCCGTTCAAGTCCGGGATCCAGGCCGGGTCGCCCTTCGTGATGGTCTCGTCGGCCACCTACACCAAGATCGACGCCAAGCACATCGCGGCCTTCTCGCCCACGGTCATCGGCCAACTGCTGCGCGGCCAGCTGGGCTTCAAGGGCGTGGTCATCTCGGACGACATCGGGAACGCGGTCGCCGTGCGGTCCTTCACTCCCGCTCAGCGGGCCCTCGACTTCACCACGGCGGGCGGGGACATGATCCTCACCGTGCGGCCGGACGTCATACCCGCGATGGCGCAGGCCATCCAGACCCGGATGGGGCAGGACGCCTCGTACCGTGCCAAGGTGGACGACAGCGTGCGCCGGATACTCGACGCCAAGCAGAACGCGGGCGTGCTCGACTGCGGTTGAGGCCCTGACTGCGGATCAGATCCGGAGCCGACCACTGACAGCGCCCTCCGGCGGACGGAGGGCGCTGGGGCAAGGCCGTGGAGAAACGGGCGGTCAGCTCTGGGCGGAGCCCTTGTCCGACTCCTTCTGCTGCTTCAGGTTCTTGATCCGCGCCGCTTCCTTGCGGACCTCGACCTGGGTGGCCTGCTCCTTGAGGAGCCACTCGGGCCGCTCCTGCTTGAGCGCGTCGATCTGCTCCGTGGTCAGCGCCTCGGTGACGCCGCCGCGCGCCAGACCGGCGATGGACACGCCGAGCTTGGCGGCGACCACCGGACGCGGGTGCGGACCGTTGAGACGCAGCTCGCGCAGCCACTCGGGCGGATTGGCCTGGAGCTCGTTCAGCTCGGCACGCGAGACCACACCCTCCTGGAAGGAGGCGGGGGTGGCGGGGAGGTACACACCCAGCTTCTTCGCCGCGGTCGCGGGCTTCATCGTCTGGGTGCTCTGCTGCGACTTCATGAGGACAAGGGTATCGGCCATGCGTGCGGGAGCCGACCACGAGCCGGGCGGCGGACCGGGGGGAATCACGGCCGGTGACCATGGGGGCCGCCGCGGCCGGTAACCTGGCCTGGTGACAGGCTCGGAGGAATCACCGTCGTTCCGGCTCGCGTACGTCCCCGGAGTGACGCCCGCCAAATGGGTGAAGGTCTGGCACGAACGCCTGCCCGACATCCCGCTCACCCTCACGCAGGTCCCCGCCGCCGAGGCGCCGGAGCTGCTGCGCGCGGGTGAGGCCGACGCGGGTCTCGTACGGCTGCCCGTCGACCGTGACTTCTTCAGCGCGATCCCGCTCTACACCGAGACCAGTGTGGTCGTCGTCCCCAAGGACCACGTGATCACCGCCGCCGACGAGGTCACCCTGGCCGACCTCGCCGACGAGGTGGTCTTCCACCCCCTGGACGACGTCTTCGACTGGGACCGGCCGCCCGGCGAGGCCGCGTTCGAGCGGCCCGCGACGACCCAGGACGCGATCGAGCTGGTCGCGGCGAACGTCGGCCTCCTCGTCGTCCCGCAGTCGCTCGCCCGCCTCTACCACCGCCGCGACCTCACCTACCGACCGGTCACCGACGCGCCCCAGTCCGGCGTCGCCCTGTCCTGGCCGGAAGACGCCACCACGGACCTGGTCGAGGAGTTCATCGGCATCGTCCGGGGCCGCACGGTCAACAGCACGCGGGGCCGCGGGGCGGCGGGACGCCCGGCGGACGGCGGTGCTGCGGAAGGCCGTACGGCCAAGTCGGGAGCCAAGGCGGCGGGCAAGCCCCAGGCCGACAAGAAGTCCCGAGGCGCGGGGCAGCCGGGCGCCCGGCAGAAGTCCGGTGCCGCCAAGTCGTCGGGCGGGCGCGGGCAGCGGGCCCGCACAGGCGGGGCCAAGCCGGCGGCGAAGCGCGGGAAGCCGCGTAAGCGCTCGTAGCCGCGGAAGCGGCACGGGAACCGTACAGGTCTGCGGGAAAACCGCACGGGGCTGCGGAGAGGCGTCACAGGGGTGCGGGTAAGCGGCACGGGGCTGCGGAGAGGCGTCACGGGGGTGCGGGAAAGCGGCACGGGGCTGCGGAAGTGTCGTCCGTAGGGGTGCCGCGAAGAGCGCGCTCGTAGGGCGTCGAAGGCGGTCGGCGGCCTTGGCCCCCGGCGCCGTTTCAAACCCCTGTCGCGCTGTCGAGCCCCTGTGTCCGCGAACGCGCCCCTCTGCCCCCGCCCCCCTCTCAAACAGCCCGATCGTGTTCCTCCGGCCGTGCCGCCCCGCGCGCCGCGCCCACCGGCTCCGTCTGCCGTACCCGCAGGTCGGCCACCGCGAGGACCAGGGCGAGGGCGATGATGCCCACGGCCGTCAGCAGGCCCAGCTGGAGCGCGGTCGCCGGGCTGCCGTGGTTGGCCAGATGGGCGAAGTACACGGCGCCCACGGCCGCGATCCCGGCGGCGGAGCCGATGCGCTGGGCGGTCACCAGCACCCCGCCCGCCGCCCCCGCCCGCTGCACGGGCACGGTCGCCAGGGTGAGCGTGGTGTTGGGGGAGATGGTGACGCCCGAGCCGAGGCCCGCGATCAGCAGGGGCACGGCCGCCGCCCAGGCCACGCCCTGCCCCGGCACCAGCTGCACCGTCGCGATCACCGCGAGCAGGCCCAGCGCCACCACCGCCAGACCGGCGACCACCAGCTTGCGCCCGTGCCGTACGACGAGCCGGCCGCTCACGCTCGCGCCGATCGCCGAACCGCAGGCGAACGGCAGGGAGGAGAACCCGGCCGCGAGCGCGGTGTAGCCGACGCCGTTCTGGAGGAACAGCGTGTAGACGAAGAAAAGCGTGGTGAAACCCGCGAAGTAGACCAGATTCAGCAGCACCCCGAGCGAGAAGGACCGCTGTGCGAACAGCCGCAGGTCCAGCAGCGGCGCCTGCCCCCACCAGCTCTGCCACCGCTCCCACGCCCAGAACCCCGCCAGCAGCAGCACGGCCACCGGCAGCAGCGCCCACTTCAGCCGGCCCGTCCACTGCTGCTCCTGCACCAGGGGCAGCATCAGTGCCAGCACGCCCGTACCGAGGAGCAGCACTCCGGTCAGGTCGATGTTCTCCCGCTTGCCGGTCGCGGGCGGGGTGCGGGGCAGCAGCCGCAGTGCCGCGCAGAAGGCGGCGACGCCGATCGGCAGGTTGACGTAGAACACCCAGCGCCAGCCGTCGTCGGTGCCGAACAGATGGATCAGCAGTCCGCCGGCGGGCGGGCCGATCGCCGTGGACAGCCCGACGACGCTGCCCAGCATGCCGAATGCCCGCGCCCGCTCGGTGCCGCGGAACATCTGCTGGATCAGCCCCGTGGTCTGCGGCGCCAGGATGCCCGCGGCCACGCCCTGCGACAGCCGGAAGAACACCAGCCAGCCGGCGTCGGAGGCCAGCCCGCACGCCGCCGAGGCCAGCGTGAACAGGGCGAGCCCGTACAGGAAGACCGTCCGCCGCCCGCGCAGGTCCCCGAGCCGGCCGGCGGGCACGAGGGCGAGCCCGAAGGTGAGCGCGTAGCCCGAGACGACCCAGGACAGGGCGGCCGTGTCGGCGCCGAGGCCGCGTTCCATCGAGGGGAGGGCGACGTTCACGATCGAGCTGTCGAGCAGCGTCATGAAGCCCGCCGTCAGACAGACCCAGAGCGCCTGCCAGCGGCGCCGGTCGTCGGCCGGCCGGGCCGTGTCCATGGTCATGGGGCCACGCTAAGCAGCGGCCGGGCCCTGAGCGCGGAAGAGAGGAACATCCGGCGCGTCGGTGTTTGTCCTGGTATAAGGCGGCATAGGGCGCATCCTGTGCGCGGTGGCTCAGCTGGAGCCCGTCCCCCGGAGCCACGCGTACGCCGAGCGCGCCGTGAACTCCTGCTGCCCGCCGCGCAGCAGCAGGCTCGCCGTACGGAAGCCCGGATCGTCGGCTTGTTCGGCGACATACGGTACGGCGATACAGCGCATCCCCGCCGCGTGGGCGGCCGCCGCACCCGCCGCGGCGTCCTCCAGGACCACGCAGTCGCGCGGCTCGGCGCCCAGCCGCCGGGCGGCCTCCAGGAACGTGTCCGGCGCCGGCTTGCCGCGCGGGACGTCGGCCGACGAGACCACCACGCAGACGAGGTTCCGCAGGCCGGTGCCGGTCAGGACCGCGTCCATGGCCTCCGGGGAGGAGCCCGAGGCCACCGCGGTCGGTACGCCGTCGGCGGCCAGCAGCTCCAGCAGCGCGCGCATCTCGGGATACACGCGCGTGTGGGCGCGGGCCAGCTCCAGATAGCGCCGGTCCGTCGCGGCCAGCAGTTCCGCGGCCGGGGCGCGCAGCCCGTAGCGCTCCCGCCAGAGCAGGACCGTGTCCCGAGTGCTGACACCGACGTAGCTTGCGTGGTCCGCCCAGCTGTAGTCCGAAACGCCGTACTCGGCCAGGGCCTGGCGGCTGGCCTCGTAGTAGTTCGGCTCGCTGTCCACCAGCGTTCCGTCGAGATCGAAGACGACCGCGAGGGCGCCGAGATCGCTCATGCGCTCCAGCATGCCGGGATCAGGCGCGGGCGGCGCGGCCCACCGACTCCACCAGGGGGCCCAGCCGGTAGGCGACGCGTTCGCGCAGCGCCACCTCGGTGCGGGTGCGCACCACGCCCGGCAGGCTGATCAGCTTCTGGATGACGTCCTCCAGATGGGCGTTGTGCCGGGCCGCCACGCGGGCGAGCAGATCCCCGCCGCCCGTGATCGAGAACGCCTCCACGATCTCCGGTACCGCCGCCAGCGCGTCCCCCACGTCGTCCAGATGGCCCTGGGTGACCTCGATGTGCACGAACGCCAGCACCGGGTGGTCCAGCGCGGCGGGGGAGAGGGTCGGGCCCGTACCGGTGATCACGCCGTCCCGCTCCATGCGGTCGAGGCGGGCCTGGAGCGTGCCGCGGGCGATGCCGAGGATGCGGGCGTACTCGCGCACGCTGGTGCGCGGCTGCTCCAGGAGCAGCCGCAGGATGCGGGTGTCGAGCTCGTCCACGGCCATGATGGACGACTGTACCAATGGCCCGGTACTTGTCCGGACCCCGACCCGCTCGACCTGCGCCGTTGGTGTCGCGCGAACTCCGGTACGGGGCCTTGTGGTGGACCATTGGCCCACTGGAACCGGCATCGCTTGAGCCACTGCCGCCGGGGATGCTCTTATAGACATGTCGATGGCGCTGCGGATCCCCGCGGCGCCTTTTGTTTTCCGGTCTTCCTTGGTCTTCCAAGGTGTCCATGGGGAGGACAGCAGTGCTGAAGAAGATGTTCGTGGCTCCGGACCCGGGTCGGGCGCGACTGCGCTGGGCGTCTCGGGCCGTCCTCGGCATCGGGCTCGCCGTGGTGGTCTGCCTGCTCGTCGGACACTCCGTCGTCGGCGCGGTCACCGGCGGTCTCGCCGCGCTGCTCGCGCTGTTCACCGTCGCCGACCCCACCGTGCGCGGGCAGGCGGTCACCACCGCGCTGCTGCCGGCCGTGGGCCTGCCGGTGCTCGGCGCCGCGGCCGTGCTGCACCCGTACCCGGTGGCGCGGGACCTCGCCTTCCTCGCCGTCGTCGGCGCCGGGGTCTACGCCCGCCGCTGGGGGCCGCGCGGGCACAGCCTCGGCGTGTTCGCCTTCATGATGTTCTTCGCCGCCCAGTTCCTGCACGCCACCCCCGACCGGCTGCCCGAGCTGTCCGCCGCCGTGCTGCTGTCGGTGCTCGGCGCGGCCGCGGTCCGCTTCGGGGTGTGGTGCTACGAGCGCCGGCTGCCCCCGGCCACCGCCCCCGCACCCCTGTCCGCGGGCGCCGGGCTGGCCCGCGTGACCACGCGCCAGGCGGTCCAGGCGATGGCGGGCGGGAGCTTCGCGCTGGTCGTGGGAGAGCTGGTGTCCGGCCAGCGGTGGTACTGGGCGGTCGGCGCCACGTGGTGGGTCTTCGTCAACACCACCTCGCGCGGCGAGACCCTGGTACGGGGCTTCCGCCGGGTCCTCGGCACGCTCATCGGCGTCGGCCTGGGCTTCCTCGTGGCCGTTCCCCTGCACGGCGCGCCGGTGCCGACGGCCGTGCTGCTCGCGGTCGCCGTCTTCGGGATCTTCTACTCCGCCGCCGTGTCCTACACCTGGATGATGCTCTGGGTGACGGTCCTCGCCGAGCTCCTGTACGGCCTGCTCGGCGTCCTCACGCCCGGACTGCTGGCGCTGCGGCTCGGGGAGACCGCGGTGGGGGCGCTCGGGGCGGCGCTCGCGGTGCTGTTCCTGCTGCCGGTGACCACACACGCCACGACGGACGCGTGGATCCAGCGGGCCCTGCGGTGCGTGCACGCCTGCACGGCGGAGGCGGCGGCGCGGCTCGGGGGCTCGCCGACGGCCGATCCCGCGCCGCGCGTGGCCGAGCTGGAGCAGTTGCTCGGCCGGGTACGGCTGTCCGTGGCGCCGCTGGTGCATCCGCTGAACCCCTCGGCCGCGCGCAAGCTGCGGGCCCGTCGGGTGCTGGCGCTGCTCGACGACTGCGCGCGCGAGATCCGCGGCCTGGTCGCCGTCGCGGCGGATCCGGAGGCGTCGCACGATGCGCGGCTCGCGGCGGCGTGCGGTCGGGTGGAGAGGGCGGTCGAGGCGCTGACGGGGGGCTCCGCGGAGCCGGCGGCGGCCGCGGCGGAGGCTCCGGCGTCGCCGGCGCTGGCCCATTTGCATGGCCTTGAGCACGCGCTGGCCGCGCTCGCGGAGCCGCTGCGGGGGGCGGCGGGGTCGAGGCTGGTGGGGGCGTGACGTCTTCGGGGGCGTGAGGTGTCTTTCGAGGGCGTGTGGTGCGGGGAGGTTGGTGGGAAGGGGGAGCTGGTGAGAGAGGGACGGCTGGTGGGAGACCTGCGGGTGCGGGTACGTCGTGGCTGGTCGCGCAGTTCCTCGTGCCCCTGAGGAACTGCCGTCCCGTTGGTCGAGAAGCTGATGTGTCTCGTCCTCGTGCCCCTGGGGAACTGCCGTTCCGTCGGTCGAGAAGCCGATGTGTCTCGGCCGGTCGTCTCCGGAGGATGCCGCACCGGAGTGAAGAACTCCCGCCCCACGCCGTCCCCTTGGTCTAGACCGAAGTGGGTCGGCTGCTACCGTCGGCGCGTGACGGGCTCGACCGAGAGGGGACAGCGGTGGCGCAGGGTGATGGCAGGTCGGGCGGACGGCGGGCGTTCATCGGCTCGTTCACGGCGGCGGGCGGACCGGGGCTGGTGACCGCGGAGGTCGAGGCACAGGGCGGCGCCCTCACCCTCGTCGCCGCCGTCAACGACGTACCGGACCCCTCCTACCTGGCCCTCTCCCCGGACGGCGGCACCCTCTACGCGGTCGGCGAGACCGCCGAGGGCGTCGTCGCCGCCTTCCGTGTCGACGGCGGCCGTCCGGAACTCGCCGGACCGCCCGTGCCCGTGGACGGCAGCGGCCCCACCCACCTGAGCCTGTACGCCGGGCACGTGCTCACCGCCAACTACGGCTGCGGCAGCGTCACCGCCGTACCGCTGCGCCCGGACGGCACCCTCGCCGCGAAACCCTCCGGCCGGCTCCAGCACACCGGCTCCGGGCCGCACGACCGCCGGCAGCGCGGCCCGCACGCCCACCAGGTACAGCCGGACCCGAGCGGCCGCTGGGCGGTGAGCGTCGACCTCGGCACCGACTCGGTGCGGGTCTGCACCCTGGAGGCCGGCGCCCCGGCCCTGCACCGCGAGTGCGCCCTGCGCCCCGGCTCCGGGCCCCGCCACCTGGCCTTCCACCCCGACGGCGAGCGCGCCTACGTCGTCAACGAACTCACCCCGACGGTGACCGTGTGCCGCTGGGACGCCTCGGCCGGCTCCCTGAAACCGCTCACCGAGGTCCCGCTGCTGCCGGGCGCCCCGGTCGGCGACGCCTACCCCTCGGGCATCGTGGTCGCCCCCGACGGCCGCTTCGTGTGGACCGCGACCCGCGGCGAGGACATCCTGTCGGTGCTCGCCGTCGAGGGCGACGGCCTCAGGCCGCTCGGCACCGTGCCCTGCGGCGGCCACTGGCCCCGCGCCCTGACCGAGCGCGACGGCTTCCTGTACGTGGCCAACGAGCGCTCCGGCGACGTCAGCTGGTTCGCCGTGGACGAGGCCACGGGCATGCCGCGCTACGACGGCTCGGTGCAGGTCGCCGCGGCCTCCTGCGTCGTCTTCGGCTGAGCGGCGCGCGAGACCTGATCCGGCCGCGACGCCTCGTCAGGCAAGCCGCAGGGCCCGCCCCCCGAGGGAAGCGGGCCCTGCTCGTACGATCCGGGTGCGGTCAGCGGACCGGGGCACCCTGCGCCTGCTGCGGCGCGATCCCCAGGGCCGTCGTGTACTTGGCGAGGGCCAGTTTGCCGATCGCCGGGTAGGCGCCCAGCGGCTCGGCCATCGAGCAGCCCGCCTCCTCGGCCGCAGCCGCCAGCAGCGTCGCGTCGATCTCCGGGCCGACCAGGTACGGCGCGAGCGCCAGCTGCTGCGAGCCGGCGGAACGCAGCTGCTCGGCGATCGAGGAGATGGAACCCTCCTGGTCCAGGGCCGCCGCCATCACCGGCACGGCCAGGCGCGCGGCCAGCAGCATGCCGGTGATCCCGGCCGCCTGCACGGCCTCCTCGCCGCCCACGGAGGCCAGGACGATGCCGTCGGCGGCCGTGGCCACGGTGAACAGCCGGGCGCGGTCGGCACGGGCCAGACCCGCCTCGGACAGCCGTACGTGCAGCGCCTCGGCGAGCAGCGGGTGCGGGCCGAGGACATCGGTCAGCTCGGCCGCGACCCGGCTGTCGTTCACCGACTGGCGGATCTGCCGCAGCAGCGCGCTGTCCGGACCGGCCAGCAGCGGTACCACCACGGCGACCGGGCCGTCGGGCTCCCGCAGGCCCTCGACACCGGCGGCGAGAGCCTGCTCGTAACGGGCCGTGCGCTCCTCGGCGGTGTGCGCCAGCACCCCCCGCAGGGAGGGGAACTCGGCGTCGTCACCGTCCAGGTAGCCGATCCGGGCGTCCAGGCCGGGCAGCTCGGAACGGGCGATGCTCACGACCTCCTCGGCGAGGCCACGCGTGGCAGCGCTGGGCACACCGGGCACCGCGAGGACGAGCGCGGGCGCGCCCTCGGGAGCCACCAGCGGTTCGGGCCGGCGGTGCCGTCCGGGCTGGCGGGGTCGCGGCATTCGTACTGGGAGGCCGGACTCGGGTCCAGTGGAGGAGCTCATGGCGCCGCATGTTACTGGTTTCCCGGATGGTCCTGTTCGGGGAGGGTACAGGTGAGCGGTATCCGTCCGGTTTTGTCTGCTCGCTTACGGGTGGCGGCTGTGACGTGCAGCATCGTCGGATCACCCGGCAGCGTGAGCCGCCCGGCCGCTACCTCGGCCGCGATCCGCACCGCGCCGTGCAACGGGTCGCCCTCGGGCGGCACCTGACGGGCGTGCGGCAGCCTGCGCGCCAACTCCTCGCGCAGCGGCACGAGCAGCGGATCGCCCATCCTGGACAGGCCACCGGTGAGCGCCACTTCGGGCGCCCCGTCCGCCGGGCACACGGCCGCGGCGGAGTCGGCCAGGTGCCGTGCCGCCGCCCGCAGGATGTCCGCCGCGACGGGGTCGTCCGCGGCACAATCGGCCACGCGGGGCGCGAACGAGGCGAGTACGGCGGCCCGGTCGGTCCGCGGATAGAGCCGGCCCGGCAGTTGGCGTACCGGCCCGAACTGCTCCCGCGCGCACTTCAGCAGCGCGCCCGAGCCGCCCTCGCGGCCGTCGTGGGCCCGCAGCGCCGCCTCCAGACCCGCCCGGCCGATCCACGCGCCGCCGCCGCAGTCGCCCAGCAGATGCCCCCAGCCGTCGGCCCGCCGCCAGCCGGCGAGATCGGTGCCGATCGCGATCAGCCCGGTGCCCGCGGCGAGCACCGCGCCCGGCCGGGAACCGAGGGCCCCGGCGTACGCGGTGACGGCGTCGGCGGCGAGCGCGACCCGTCGTACGCCCAGTTCGCGGGCGAGGGCGTCCGGCAGTTCGGCGCGCAGGGCGTCGCCCAGGGTGGCGAAACCGGCGGCGCCGACGACGGCCGTGCCCAGCTCGTCCACCCCCGCCTGTGCCGTCAATTCCCTGGCCAGCGGGGTGAGTTGGGACATCAGGTGGGCCGGGTCGATGCCCTGCGCGCCGGTGCGGACCGGTTCCCGGGTCTCCCGCTGTGCCGAGGGCGCCCGCCCCGGCACGCCGACGGCGACCCGGAGGCCGGAACCGCCCGAGTCCACGGCGAGATACCCGGCGGCGGTCATGGCAGGCGCCAGTCCACGGGCTGTCCGCCCTGCTGGATCAGCAGGTCGTTGGCCCGGCTGAAGGGGCGCGAGCCGAAGAACCCGCGGTCGGCCGACATCGGCGAGGGATGCGCGGACTCCACCGCCGGCAGGCTCCCCAGCAGCGGGCGCAGATTGCGCGCGTCACGGCCCCACAGGATGGACACCAGCGGCTTGCCGCGCGCCGCGAGCGCCCGGATCGCCTGCTCGGTGACCTCCTCCCAGCCCTTGCCGCGATGGGCGCCCGGACTGCGCGGTGCGGTGGTCAGCGCCCTGTTGAGCAGCAGGACGCCCTGCTCGGTCCAGGGGGTGAGGTCGCCGTTGGACGGCTGGGGCAGCCCCAGGTCGGTGGTCAGCTCGCGGTAGATGTTGATCAGACTCGGCGGCAGCGGCCGTACCTCGGGGGCGACCGAGAACGACAGGCCCACCGCGTGCCCCGGAGTCGGATAGGGGTCCTGACCGACGATCAGGACCCTTACCTCGTCGAAGGGTTGCTGGAAGGCGCGCAGGACGTTGCTTCCGGCCGGGAGGTACGTGCGTCCCGCGGCGATCTCCGCGCGCAGGAAGTCGCCCATCTCGGCGATCCGTCCGGCCACGGGTTCCAGGGCCTTCGCCCAGCCCGCTTCGACGATTTCATGCAAGGGTCGTGGTGCCACGGACGTCACCCTACTGCCGTACGGCCGCCGGTGATCAACCGGCGGCCCGAACCCGGCCGGACGCCCCGCGCCCCCGGCCCCCCGGAACCCTGTTTTCCCTGCACTCGTCGCCCCCCTTTTTTTTCCGTTCCGTCTGTCAGCTCACGACCGCGGCACGCACGCACAGCACGTCCGGCAGATGCGCGGCCACCTGCCGCCAGCTGTCGCCGGCGTCCGCCGAGGCGAACACCTCTCCGTTGCGATTGCCGAAGTACACGCCCGCCGGGTCCGCGTCGTCGGTGCACAGGGCGTCCCGCAGCACCGTGCCGTAGTGGTCCCCGGCCGGCAGGCCACGGGACAGGGGCTCCCAGGACTTGCCCGCGTCGGCGGTGCGGAAGACCCGGCAGCGGCGGTCGGCGGGCACCCGGTCGATGTCCGCGGTGATCGGGAAGACGTACGCCGTGTCACCGCGGCGCGGGTGGGCGGCGACCGCGAAGCCGAAGGTGGACGGCAGGTCCGCGCCGATGTCGCTCCAGTGCGCGCCCGCGTCGTCGCTGCGGTACACCCCCCAGTGGTTCTGGAGGTACAGCCGGTCCGGCACGGCCGCGTCACGGGCGACCTTGTGCACGCACTGGCCGAACTCCGGGTTCGGGTCCGGCAGGAACACCGCGGCCACCCCGGAGTTGGACGGCGCCCAGCTCGCCCCGCCGTCGGTGGTGCGGAACACCCCGGCGGTGGAGACGGCCACGGTCAGCGCCGCCTTGTCACGCGCGTCCGTGAGCACCGTGTGCAGCCCCTCACCGCCGCCGCCCGGCACCCAGCGGGAGCGGGTGGGGTGCTCCCACAGCGGTCGCACCAGCTCGAAGCTCTCGCCGCGGTCCACCGAGCGGTACAGCGCGGCCGGTTCCGTGCCCGCGTACACCACGTCGGGCTCGGCGGCGGCCGGGTGCAGCTGCCAGACGCGCTCCAGGGAAGCCCCGGTGTCCTTGGGGAACCGGACGGCCGGCCGGGGCGGCTCGGTCCAGGTGCGGCCCAGGTCGTCGGAGTGGAACACCGACGGGCCCCAGTGCGCGCTGTCGCCGCCCGCGAGCAGCCGCGGCCGCGGTCCGCGGACGTCGATCGCGACCGAGTACACCGCCTGCGCGTTGAAGTGCGGGTTCTCGTCGAACTCCCACGGGCCCTGTCCCCGCCGCCGTCCGATGAACAGGCCCTTGCGGGTGCCCACCGCCAGCAGTACCTCGGTCATGCCGATCACCTCCGGGGCGCCATTGCCCAGGGTTGCCGTCAGATATCGGCCAGTGTGCACCCCACCACTGACAGTCTCCCCTGGAGCGGTCATCGCCCCAGCTCAGCGGGGGTGTCGTCGGCTTTCGGCGGGGATCGGAGGGGTGTGTTCCCCGATGCGCCTGCGCGAGGCGGCCCTCTCGTGCGAACGTCGGGGACGGCTTGTCGTGAGCAACGGAACGATCCCTCCCCGCGGGGAGGGCGGTCCGGCCGGTCTTTGCGGTCGCGAGGAGGATGCCCTTGATGGCGTTCCGGGGTCCGAAGGTGTGGCTGTGGCGGTGGCGGCGCAATCCGCTCAGGCGGCGGGCGGACGTGGTGGAGGGCTGGGTGGTGCTCGGCGTCTGGCTGCTGACGTTGCTGGCCGGGGTGCTCGCCGGGCTCATGGCCGCCCGGTCGGTGGCGCAGGGGCTGGCCCGCGAGCGCGCCGACTGGCGTCCGGTCGTCGCCCATGTCGTCGCCGGGGTCCCGGAGGCGTCGGCCGGGCACCGGCACGTACGCGGCGGCGACCGGGGCTGGGCCGAGGTGCGCTGGAGGGTGGCCGACGGTTCCGTGCACACCGGCCGGGTGCGGGCGGTGCCCGGCGGCGGCGCCGGCACCAGGGTCACCGTGTGGACCGACGCGCGGGGCCATCTCGTCGGCAGCCCCGTCACACCCGGCCAGGCAGCCTTCCGGGCCGACCTCATCGGAGCCCTGGCGGGGCTCGGCGCCGCGCTCGTCCCCTTCACCGGCGGATCACTGCTGCGCGCCCGGCTTGAGCGCCGCCGGATGGCCGCCTGGGACACGGAATGGGCCCGGCTGGGGCCGCAGTGGGGACGCATGGTGTGAGTGGCCGTTCGGCGAAGGAGAGTTGCGGAACGCGGGAGCCAAAGGGGCGTCGGGGGAGGGAAGTTGGACAACGTGGACCTGTCCGGGCGAGAACGACTCGGGCACGGTGGCCGGCGAGAGGCGAGTCACGTTGGCGCACGGAGAGGACCGGGCGGGTCCGCCGGGTTCAGCCGCGGTCGGGCAGGGCGCGGTCCAGGATGGCGGTCAGGTCCGTTCCGGAGGGCAGCGTCCCGAAGGAGTGGCCCCAGTCGCCGGCCAGGCGGGTGGCGCAGAAGGCGTCCGCGACCGGGTGCGGGGCGTGGCGGACCAGGAGGGACGCCTGGAGGGCGAGGGCCATGCGCTCGACCAGGCGCCGGGCCCCGAGCTGATCCGCGCCCGGCAGCTCGGTCTTGAGGGCGGCCACGGCGGAGTCCAGGCGGGCGTCCGCGCCTTGGGCGAGGGCGAGTTCGCCGAACAGGGCGTCGGCGGCGCCCGGTTCACGGCCGAGGGCGCGCAGCACGTCCAGCGCGTTGACGTTGCCCGAGCCCTCCCAGATGGACAGCAGCGGGGCCTCCCGGTAGTGCCGGGGCATGCCGGAGTCCTCCACGTACCCGTTGCCGCCCAGGCACTCCAGGGCCTCGGCGGTGAACGCGGGCCCCCGCTTGGTGACCCAGTACTTGCCGACGGCCGTGGCGATCCGCCGCAAGGCGTACTCCCCGGCGTCCCCGCGCACCGCGCGGTCCGCGGCCCCGGCCAGCCGCAGCGTGAGGGTGGTCGCCGCCTCCGACTCCAGCGCGAGGTCCGCCAACACGTTCCGCATCAGCGGCTGTTCGAGCAGCCGGGCACCGAACGCGCTGCGGTGGCGGGCGTGATGGCCGGCCTCGACCAGCGTCTTGCGCATCAGCGTCGCGGTGGCCATCACACAGTCCAGACGCGTGCAGTTGACCATCTCGATGATCGTCTTCACACCCCGCCCCTCGGGCCCCACCAGCCAGGCGACGGTCCGGTCGAACTCCGGCTCGGAGGAGGCGTTGGAACGGTTGCCCAGCTTGTTCTTCAGACGCTGGATGCGGAAGGTGTTGCGAGTGCCGTCCGGCAGCACCCGCGGCACCAGGAAGCAGGACAGCCCGCCGGGGGCCTGGGCCAGGACGAGGAAGACGTCGGACATGGGCGCCGACGTGAACCACTTGTGCCCGCGCAGGGTGTAGACGCCCGGCTCGCCGGTGGGCGTGGCCGTCGTGGTGTTCGTCCGCACGTCCGAGCCGCCCTGCTTCTCGGTCATGCCCATCCCGGCGATCAGTCCGGGCTTCCCGGTCGGCACCCGCAGTCCGGGCTCGTACTCCCGGCTGGTGAGCAACGGCTCGTAGACCTTGGCCAGTTCGGGCTCCGCGCGCAGGGCGGGTACGGCGGCGTACGTCATCGACGCCGGGCAGCCGTGCCCCGCCTCGGTGTGCCCCCACACCAACCCGCCGGCGGTACGGGCCACATGGGCGCCGGGCCGCTCGTCCGCCCAGGCCGAACCGGCGAGGCCCGCCTCGACCGCCGCCCGCATCAGATGGTGCCAACTGGGGTGGAACTCCACCTCGTCGACGCGGTTGCCGTAGCGGTCATGGGTGCGCAGCACCGGCTCGTGCGCGTTCGCCTGCTCGGCCCACTCCTGCGCCCGGACGCTGCCGGCGCGGACGCCGAGCCGCCGGATCTCCTCCTCGGCCCAGCCGGCGCCCTCGCGCCGCAGGCCCTCCAGGAGGGCGGTGTCGTCGGAGGAGTCGTAGGGGGCGAGGGGCGGGGGCTGGTTGGTGACGTCGTGGGTCGCGACCGGCGTCTGCGTCTCTGTCAGCGTGGAAGCCATACGCGTCATGTTGCACTTTCCCTGCGGCTGTAGCAATAGTGCAACATGGCGGCGCACGTAGAGTACGTGCCCATGCGCGTGAACGTGTCGGCCGGCCCGGAGGCCGGCCTGCGGCCCCTGTCCGCCCGGTCGGTCGTCCTGAGCATGCTCCTGGCCGTGCACCCGCCCGAGCTGCCGGTGAAGGACCTCATACGACTGGTCGAACCCTTCGGCGTCGGCGGCTCCACCCTGCGGGCCGCGCTGAGCCGGATGGTGGCCGCGGGCGACCTGTGGCGCACCGACGCGGTCTACGGGCTCAGCGACCGGCTGCTGGCACGGCAGCGCCGGCAGGACGACGCGGTCCACCCCCGCACCCGCGCCTGGGGCGGCGACTGGGAGATGGTGGTCGTCACGGCGACGGGCCGCGGCGCCGCCGAACGCGCCGGGCTGCGCGCCCGGCTGACCGCCCTGCGCCTGGCCGAACTGCGCGAGGGCGTCTGGCTGCGCCCCGCCAACCTCGACCGGCCGCTGCCGGACGGACTGCGCCAGGTGGCGGCGACGTACACCGCGCGCCCGGACGAACCCGCGCACGACCTCGTCGCCCGCCTGTGGCCCCTGGACACCTGGGCGGCCACCGCCCGCGCCCTGCTCGCCCATGCCGCCGCCGCGCCCGGCCCCGCCGACCGCCTCACCGCCTTCGCCGCCATCGTCCGCCACCTCCTCGGCGACCCCGTCCTCCCGCCGGCCCTGCTCCCCCCGGCCTGGCCGGGCTCCGAACTGCGCACGGCGTACGCCGGGTACCAGCGGGAGGTGGCGGCGACCGCGGGGTGGCGGGAGGGCTGAGGGGCCGCTGACGGGGGGGCAGGCCCGTGGTGCCGTCGCCTGGACGGCCGTACGGCGGACACCCCCGACGGGTGACGCGCGCGGCGGCTGAGGACGCGGGGCGTCCGCCGCGGTGTGCCGGGGCGGGCCGCCCTCCTGAGCAGGTGGCGCACGCGACGCCCAGGGCGTTCCCTGGGAGACAGGAGGATGACCTGCATGGTCGCGGGCACTCGGTGGGGCAGTGGAGGACGATCTCACCCGAGGAGAGTCATGGCTGAGCAGAACGCGTCGTCGGCCCTCACGGCACCCCTGCGCGGCGCCGCCTCGGTGCTGCGCAAGGTGCCGGGTGCCACGACGGTGGGCCGCGTCGCCGAGGAAACCCTGGACAAGGTGGGCGCCGTCTCCCCGCGCGGGCGGCGCATCGCGGTGTACGCCGGAGCGGGGGTGCTCGGCGCGGCGGGCGTCGTGGAGTGGCCCGTGGCCCTGACCGGCGCGGCGGTGGCCTGGCTCACCCAGCCGCGGCCCGGCCACCACGGCAACGGGACGGCGAAGGACCCGGCGGCTCCGCACGATCTGGGCACCGCCGCGCTCCGGTCCGGCGCGGACCCGCACTCCCACGGACCGCAGGAGGAGCCCCACCGGCACCACGGCGAACGCGGACACGGGCATAAGCACGGACACAAGCACGGGCACGGGCCTGGACCGGTTCCCGTCGACGACGCCGAGGACACCACCCCGAAGACGGCGACCGGCCCCCTCGGGCCCACCGCCCGCCCCGACCGCACCACCCGCTGAGGAGGGCCCCTTGCCAGGTCTGTTCACCGTGCCGCGGGCCGCCCTCCGGCTGCTGCCCGCGGCACCACGCCTGCTCGCCCGCGCCACCGCGCCCGCGGTAGGGGTGGCCGCCGGCGCGGCCGCGGGAACGGCACGCGCCGGCGTGCGCGGCGCGGACGCCGCCATTCGGGTCGCCCGCGTCGCCCGCAACACCCTTCCCGGCTCCGGCGACCACTGGCGCGCCGGCAGCCGCGCCCACCTCGCCCTGCGCCCCGTCGCACCCGCACCCGCGACCGACGCGACCGGCACGCAGGCCCCGCCCCCGGAGCCCCCGGCGGGCGGCACCGCCGTACCCCCGGCCCCCGACTCCGCGACCGGCCCCACGGACACGACGACACCCCCCGCCCCCGAGGACCGCACGCCCGAACCCGAGACCCCCGAACACCTCATCTCCGAGCCGCCGACGACCGCCCCCGAGCCGCCGACCGGCACCCAGCCCCCACCCCGCACCGAACCCACCGAACCCCCCGGCCACCGCGAGCGCACCGCCCCCATCGCCCGCCGCATCGCCCAGACCCTCGCCGACCGGCCCGACGTCCTCTTCGCCTACTGGGACGAGGGCCTCGCCCGGCTCGTCGTGACCGCGAGCGAGGAGGAGGCCACCGACGAGGTGGTCGAGCACGCCGCGCGACTCGCCGCCAGGCACGGGTTCGAGCTGGCCGCCGGCGACGTGGAGGAGACCACCCACCCGGCCGACCCCGCCGGGGTGCGCACCGCCGTGGCCACGCTCGGGGCCGATGTGCTGGGCACCGCCGTCGCGGTCACCGGGTATGCGCTGCGGCTGCCGCCCTCGCCCCGGCTGCTGACCGCCGTGGTGACGCTGCTGCGGGAGAACCCGAGGTTCCGCGGCTGGCTGCGCGCCCGCCTCGGCCCCGACCGGATGGACCTGGTGCTGGCCTGCGCCAACGCCGCCGCGCACGGGGCCGGGCAGACCCCCTCGTCCCTGTTGCTCGACGGCACCCTGCGCGGCTGCCAGGTCGCCGAGACGGTGGCCCGCGCGGCCGCCTTCGACGCGGTGCACGACAAGCTGTGCGCCCCCGGCCGCATCAGCCTCGCCCCCGGCGGCGAGCCGCGGCCGCCGCTGCGCGAGTCGCCCGCCCAGGAGTACGCCTCCCACGCCTCCGCGGGCAGCCTGCTGGGCGCCGCGGCCACCCTGCTGGTCAAACACGACGGCACCGAGGCGGCCGAGGCGGTGCTCGCCGGTTCCCCCAAGGCGGCCCGCTACGGCCCCGCCGCCTTCCACGCCGTGCTCGGCGCCGCCCTGTCCCGCACCGGGGTGCTGGTGCGCGACCCGGAGCGGCTGCGCCGGCTCGACATGGCCGGGACTGTCGTCCTGCACGCCGGAGCGCTGCGCGGTCCGGACGGCGAGGCGGACCCGTGGGCCGAGCCCGTGCTGGACGCCGCCCGCCGGGCCGGGCTGCGGGTGGTGCTGGTGGACGATCCCGCCCTGGAGGACTTCACCGGCCTCGCCGATCAGGTCGTGGACGCCCGCCGGCCGCTGGACGACGTGGTCTACGAGGCGCGGGGCGAGACGGAAACCGTGCTCACCATCGCCCGCGTCCGCTCGGCCGGGGAGAGCGACGTGCTGGCCGCGCTGCGCGCCAGCGATGTCGCCGTCGCCCTCACCGACCGGGACGGCGCGGTGGTGTGGGGCGCGGATCTGCTGGCCCTGCACGGGCTGCCCGACGTGTGGCGGGTGCTGATCGCGATACCGGCCGCCCGCGCGGTCGGCGGCCGGTCCCAGACCCTCGCCCGGTCCGGCGCGGCGCTGTCCGGGCTGATGGTCGCCCTCGGCGAGGCCAAGGGCGGCCGGGGGCGGCTCGCCATGCTGCCGGGGCTGCGGCACGCGCCCGTCGACGCGGGCGCCGCCCTGGCTTTGCTGTCCGGGATGCGCGCCGCGCTCGGCGTGGCGGTGGCCCGCGCCCCGCACCCCCGGCCGCGGATGCACTGGCACGAACTGGACCCGGACCAGGCGAGGGACCGGCTGGAACACCAACCCGGCGACGGGGAAACGCCGTTGGGCGCGCTGGCCGACGGGCTGCGCAAGACGGCCCGCCAAATCTACCGGCATCCGCTCGTCGCCCCCGTGCGCTGGTCCTACCAGCTCGGCCAGGCCGTCCGCGGCGAACTCCACGACCCGCTCACCCCCGTCCTCGCGGTCGGCTCGGCCGCCTCCGCGATCCTCGGCTCGGCGGTGGACGCCCTGCTCGTCGTCGGCGCCCTCGATCTGAACGCCCTCGTCGGCGGGGTCCAACGGCTGCGTGCCGAACGGGCGTTGTCCGGTCTGGTCGCGGACCAGAAGCGCAAGGCGCGCCTGGTGCCGCAGGACGGGGAGGCACCGGCCGGCGGCACCCGCACGGTGGAGGCCGGCAAGCTCGCGCCCGGCGATGTGATCCAGCTCAAGGGCGACGACGTGGTGCCCGCCGACGCCCGGCTGCTGTGGCAGGAGGGCCTGGAGGTGGACGAGTCCGCGCTGACCGGCGAGTCCCTGCCGGTGGAGAAGGACACCGACCCCACCCCGCACGCCCCGGTCGCCGACCGCAGCTGCATGGTCTTCGAGGGCACGACCGTCGTGGCGGGCGAGGCCCGCGCCGTCGTGGTCGACACCGGCGAGCACACCGAGGCCGCCCGCGCCGTGCACCTGGCCGCGCGTACGCCCCCGGCGGCCGGCGTCCAGGCCCGGCTCCAGGAACTCACGCGCAAGGCGCTGCCGTTGACCCTGGCGGGCGGCGCCGCGGTGACCGGTCTCGCGCTGCTGCGCGGCACCCCGATCCGGGAGGCGGTCAGCGGCGGCGTGGCGGTCGCGGTGGCCGCCGTGCCCGAGGGGCTGCCGCTGGTGGCCACCGTCGCCCAGCTGGCCGCGGCCCGTCGGCTCAGCCGCGGCGGCGTCCTGGTGCGCACCCCGCGCACCCTGGAGGCGCTGGGCCGGATGGACACCATCTGCTTCGACAAGACCGGCACCCTCACCGAGAACCGGCTGCGCCTGGTGCGGGTCTCCGACGCCGAGGGCACCGTACGCGCCGTGGCCGACGCCCGGTCCGGGGACACCGTGCGGGTCGCCGCCCGCGCCTGCCCCCGCTTCAACGGCGGCTCCGAGCGCCCGGTGCACGCCACCGACGAGGCCGTCCTGGACGCGGCCGGCCCCGACCCCGAGTGGACCCAGCTCGCCGGGCTGCCCTTCGAGGCCGGGCGCGGTTACGCGGCCGCCGTCGGACGGGCCGGGGAGGGCGCGCGCCTCCTCGTGGTCAAGGGCGCCCCCGAGACCGTACTGCCCGCCTGTACCGGACTGCCCGAGACGGCCGCCAACGCCGCCCAGGAGCTGGCCGGTTCGGGACTGCGCGTCCTGGCGGTGGCCGAACGGCGCCTCGACGACGGGGAGGACGAGTCCGCCGTACTCGAACAGCCGCTCCAGGGGCTGGAGTTCGCCGGAGTGCTGGCGCTGTCCGACGTGCCGCGCGACACCTCCACGGCGCTGGTGAAGGGGCTGCTGGAGGCGGGCGTACGACCCGTCGTGCTCACCGGCGACCATCCGCAGACCGCGCGCGCCATCGCCGCCGAACTGGGCTGGCCGGCGGACACCGTGGTGGTCACCGGCGACGAACTGGCCGCCGCGGACCGGTCGGCGCGGGCCCGGATGCTGCGCGACGCGGGCGTGGTGGCCCGCGTGGCGCCCGAGCAGAAGCTCCAGGTGGTGGAGGCGCTGCGGGACGCGGGCCGGGTGGTCGGCATGGTCGGCGACGGCGCCAACGACGCGGCGGCCATCCGCGCCGCCGACATCGGGGTCGGCATCAGCGCCCGCGGCTCGGCCGCCGCCCGCAACGCCGCCGACATCGTGCTCACCGACGACGACCTCACGGTCCTGATCGACGCGGTCGGCGAGGGCCGCGCCCTGTGGCACAGCGTCGCCGACGCCATCGCCATCCTCATCGGCGGCAACGCGGGCGAGGTCGGCTTCGGCCTGATCGGCACCCTGGTGTCCGGGCGGGCGCCGCTGTCCACCCGGCAGATGCTCATGGTGAACCTGTTCACCGACCTGTTCCCGTCGATGGCGGTCGCCGTCACGGAGAAGGAGGGCGAGGCGGACCTCGCCCATGTGGAGGAGGCCGCCGGGGTGCTGGGCGATCCGCTGCTGCGGCAGATCAGGCACCGGGCGCTGACCACCTGCCTGGGCGCGCTCACCGCCTGGCTGATCGGCCGGTTCACGCCGGGTACCGCCCGCCGCTCCAGCACCATGGCGCTGTGCGGGGTGGTCGGCACTCAGCTGGTGCAGACCCTCCTCGACCGGCGCGACAGCCGGCTGGTGCAGGTCACCTCGGTGGGCTCGGCCGCGGTGCTCGTCGCCGTCGTGCAGACCCCGGTGCTCAGCCAGGCCTTCGGCTGCACCCCGCTCGGCCCGTTCGCCTGGGCCGGTGTGGTCGCCGCCATCGCCCTCGCCCTGGCGGGACAGCGCGCGCTGCCCCGCCTGGAGGAGACGGTCGTACGACTCCTGCCGGACTGAGGCTCACACCGAGCGCAGGTACTGCTCCGGCACCCGCACATCGCCGCCCAGCTCCCGTGCGGTGTGCCGGGCCCAGGAGGGGTTGCGCAGCAGTTCGCGGCCGAGCAGGACGGCGTCGGCCTCGCCGTTCGCCACGATCTTCTGGGCCTGCTCGGCCTCGGTGATCAGTCCGACCGCCGCGACCGGGAGGCCGGTCTCGGCCTTCACCCGCGCGGCGAACGGGACCTGGTAGCCGGGCCCGACCGGGATGCGCACGCCGGAGGCGTTGCCGCCGGTGGAGACGTCGAGGAGATCGACGCCGTGGGCGCGCAGATCGCGGGCGAGGCGGACCGTGTCGTCCGCGCTCCAGCCGCCCTCCTCCAGCCAGTCGGTGGCCGAGACGCGGAAGAACAGCGGCTTGTCCTCGGGCCACACCTCCCGTACGGCGTCCACGATTTCGAGCGCGAACCGGACCCGGTTCTCGTACGAGCCGCCGTAGGCGTCGGTGCGGTGGTTGGAGTGCGGGGAGAGGAACTCGTTGATCAAGTAGCCGTGGGCGCCGTGGAGTTCCACGATCTCGAAGCCCGCCGCCAGCGCCCGGCGCGCGGCCTGCGCGAACTGGCCGACGACCTCGTGGATCTGAGAGACCGTCAACTCGGTGGGGACCGGGTGCCCTTCGGCGAAGGGCAGCGGGCTCGGGGCGAGCGGCTGCCAGCCGTGCCGCTCCGGGCCGACCGGCTCACCGCCCTTCCAGGGCCGCTCGGTGGAGGCCTTGCGGCCGCTGTGTCCGAGCTGGACGGCCGGCACCGTGCCCTGGGCGGCGAGGAAGCGGGTGATCCGGCGGAAGGCCTCCACCTGGGTGTCGTTCCACAGGCCGAGGTCGTAGGGGGAGATCCGGCCCTCCGGGGAGACCGCGGTGGCCTCGACCACGATCAGACCGGTGCCGCCGGTCGCCCGCGCTCCGTAGTGCGCGACATGCCAGTCGTTCGGGGCGCCGGCGAGCGGCCCCTCCGGCTCGGCGGAGTACTGGCACATCGGCGGCATCCACACCCGGTTGGGAATGGTCACTTCACGCAGGGTGACGGGCTCGAAC
The DNA here is from genome assembly GCF_056435325.1 of Streptomyces sp. NPDC043952. Lineage (NCBI taxonomy): Bacteria > Bacillati > Actinomycetota > Actinomycetes > Kitasatosporales > Streptomycetaceae > Streptomyces > Streptomyces sp. NPDC043952. Next base: position 27,922 of record NZ_JBWKES010000025.1, on the reverse strand, counting down.
AGCACGCTCACGGGGACTCCATTCGTCACGGACCGCAGAACTGCTCGTACGATAGACCTCGTAGTACGAGAGGTGTCAAACTACGATGGCTCTCGTACAATGCGGGAGACGTGAACGTTCCGTGATCCAGTGACGAGGTGGGCCGCCGTGACCGAGACCGCCGCTCCCGGCCGGGTGCTGCCGCACCCCGACCGGGCGGAGATCCGACTGGAGGCCGTGCTGCACGCGCTGTCCGACCCGGTGCGACTGCGCATCGTGCGCGAACTGTCCACGGCCGCCGACGACTTGGCCTGCTCCCGCTTCGACCTGCCGGTGACCAAGTCCACCACCACGCACCACTTCCGGGTGCTGCGCGAGAGCGGCGTCATCCGCCAGTGCTACCGGGGCACGGCCAAGGTGAGCGGCCTGCGCCGGGACGACCTGGACGACCTCTTTCCGGGCCTGCTCGACGCCCTCCTCGCCGCCGCCCGGCGCCAGCACGCCCGTCTCGGTGAGGACGCCTGAGCGTGCCCGCGGGGGGCGACGCCTGAGCGCGCCCGCCGGGGGCTACGACGACCGGGCCACCGCCAGCAGGGTCTCCCAGTCGGCCAGCTTGACCACGCCCCGGCCGAGGCGCGCGCCCAGCTCGGCCTCCGCCCGCTCGATCGCCAGCCAGCCGTCCCAGACCACCGGCTCCATCCCGGCCGCCAGCAGCGCGGGGACCGCGTCCCCGGGCACCTCGGCGCGCGCCAGGTCGGGGGCGTCCGCGAGCAGGGAGGCCACCGTCTCCTTGGCGCAGGGCCGGTTGGTGCCGATCACCCCCGAAGGGCCCCGCTTGATCCACCCGGCGACGTACTCACCGGGTGAGGCCGCGCCGCCGCGCACCACCCGCCCCGCCGTGTGCGGGACGGTGCCGCTCGCCTCGTCGAACGGCAGCCCCTCCAGCGGCACCCCGCGATAGCCCACCGAGCGCAGCACCAGCTGCGCGGGCGCCTCCTCGTACCGCCCCGTCCCCGTGACCCCGCCCCGCCCGTCCGGGGCCGTGCGCTCGAAGCGGACCGCGCCCACCCGGCCGCCGTCCGCCAGCAGCTCAACAGGCCGCAGGAAGAACCGCAGCCGGATGTGCCGGCCGGCCTTCGAGGGGGGCCGCTCCGCCCAGCCGCGCAGCACATCGAGATTGCGCCGCTGCACCGCGGGCAGCGTCTCGGGATCGGCCGGATCGAGCGCCAAGTCGCCCGCTTCCACGACGACTTGGGTGCCGGGCAGGGTGCCCAGCTCCCGCAGCTCCTTGGTGGTGAAGCGGGCCTGCGCGGGACCGCGCCGCGCCACCATCCGCACCTCGCCGACCCCGCTCGCCGTCAGCGCCTCCAGCGCCCCCTGCGGCATGTCCGTCGGCCGCAGTTCGGCCGCGCCGCGCATCAGCATCCGGGTGACGTCCACCGCCACATTGCCCGCGCCGATCACCACCGCCGAGCGCACACCGCGCAGAAAGCCCGCGTCGGCCGCGTCCGGGTGCGCGCTGTACCAGGCCACGAACTCGGTCGCCGACCAGCTGCCCGGCAGCTCCTCGCCGGGGATGCCGAGGTGGCGGTCGGTGGCGGCGCCCACGCAGTACACCACCGCGTGATACAGCCCGCGGAGCACCTTCACCGGCACCCCGCCGGGCCCGCCCACCCGTACCCCGCCGAGGAACCGCACCCGCTCGTGCTCCAGCACCGTACGCAGGCTGGACTGAAGCGACTTGATCTTCTCGTGGTCCGGGGCGACGCCGTACCGGACCAGTCCGTACGGACACGGCAGCCGGTCCAGCACGTCCACGCGCACCTCGGGATCCTGCTGCACGAGGTGCTGGGCGGTGTAGCACCCGCTCGGTCCGGATCCGACGACGGCGACTCGCAGCACGGTGTACTCCTGACGGCGAGAGGAGAGTGCGCGGACGCCTCCAGGGTCCCACCGGCGGGCCCGCGAAGGCAGGGCCCGCCGGGTGACGCGGGCGCGTGTCCCACCGGATGGAGGGCGGGCGCGCCGATACGTTGCGCAGGTGCTCGAAGCATCCTTTCTTGATCTTTCCGAGCGGAACGCGGAGGACGGCGCGCTGTCCGTGTGGCCCGCGTGGGAGCTGCGCGAGCACGGCGCCACCCTGTCCTGGCTGTACGCCCGGCTGGACTTCCCCGACGGCGCCGGGGTGGACGCTCTCGCCGTCGTGCGCGACGGGGGCAGCGTCTGCGTCGAGGAGATCCGGGCCCGCCCCGCGCTCTCCCTGGACGACCTCACGGTGCTCGCGGACTGGCTGGAGGAGCCGCTGCTGGAGGCGTTCTGGGCGGGGGAGCGGGCCGCGGGCCGGGTGGTGGCACTGGCGGCCGACCACGACGACCCCGGCACCGCGCCCGCGAGCCGGCGCCGGGCCCGCCCGGTCTGGCCGCGCGGCGCCGAGGGCCGGCTGCTGCTCGCCCGTGAGTACCGCGCCGCGCAGGCGGCGGGCACCGACCCGGTGCTGGCCGTGATGCGGGCCACCGGTCACGGCCGCCGCCGTGCCCTCGGCCTGATCGCCCGCGCCCGTGACGCGGGCCTGCTGACTCCGCGGCATGCCCGCCGGTAGGGATGCCCCGGCCGTGCCGCGAGCCCGCTAAGAGTCTTCCGTGTGCTCCCCGGTGGCGAAGAACCGCGACAGATCGCCCCCCGAGGCCCCGCGCCCGGCGTCCCGCTCGGGCGGCAGCCCCAGCTCCCAGTCGAGCCCGTAGCGCCGGAACAGTTCGGCGCGCAGGGCCGGGAGCGGCATGGGCACGCCCGGAACCAGGGCCGCGTACACCGCGCCCATCAGCTGGGCCCGCAGCATCGGATAGTCGGCCCGCACGTCCGCGGAGCCGTAGCGGGCCACGGTGTCGCCGAGCAGTTCCGACAGCCGCCGCTGCTCCGGGCACTCCACGAAGCCCTCGGCCTGGAGCAGCCCCGCCATGTGCTGGCGCATCAGCACGGGATGGTCGCGGGTCAGCCCGAGGATCGCGTCGACGGCACGGGCCAGCCGCTCCCGGCCGTCCTCGCTGCGCGGCTCCCGCTCCAGCGCCTCCTCCAGCGTGCGGTGCATCAGCCGGTGCACGGCGGACTGCACGAGCTGGCGCTTGCCGGGGAAGTAGTACGACACCAGGCCGCGGGCGGAGCCGGCGCGGTCCGCGATGTCGCCGAGCGTCGTGGCCTCGAAGCCCCGCTCGGCCACCAGCTCCACGGCGGCCTGGAGCAGCCGCTCGCGGGAACGCCTTCGCAACTCTTCATTGACCGAGGCGCTGCGCGGGGACATGCTGGACTCCTGCGTTGACTGGCTGCCAGCCAACTATACTCAACGCATCCGGAACCGACGGTTCCGTTCCGGGCTGCCGTCCGCCGGGGTGACGCGGGGGATCACCTCGGCGGACGGTGCCGGCCCGGTCGGCACCGGGAGGGCGCATCAGACCAGGTCCAGAACCGGCAGCAGCGCGTCGGGGCGGCGGTCCACCGGCAGGTGGTCCACGAAGTGCACCCGGCAGCCGAGCGCCGCCGCACCCCCGTCCGCCTCCCTGCTGTCGCCGACCATGAGCGCTTCCCGCGGCGTGGTGCCGAGCGCCGCACAGGCGGCCCTGAACAGCCGCGGGTCCGGCTTCTGCACCCCGTGCTCGTACGACAGCGCATAGGCGTCCACGAACGCGTCCAGCCCGTGCGCGCGGAAGACCGGGCGCAGGTCCCAGCCGATGTTACTGACGACTGCCACGCCGATGCCGCGCTCGCGCAGGGCGCGCAGCACCTGGGGCGCGTCCGGGTAGGGGTCCAGGCGGCGGGGGACATGTGCCGTGCGTACAGCGCGTCGTGCAGATCAGGATCGGGCAGCGGCACCAGCCGGGACATCCCCGTGTACGCCGCCCGGTGCAGCTTCGCGCTCTCGTCCCGGCGCGCCCACAACCCGGCCGTCTCCGCCGGCACCCGCACCGGCGCCGCCCCGCCCGGCAGCGCGCCGGCCTCCTCCAACGCTCTTGCCGTCGCCCTGAGTTCGGGCTCCGGCAGATACCGACCCGTCTCGTCCAGCACCGCGCGCAGCCAGGACTCGGCGGACTCGATGCGGAACAGCGTCCCGGAAAAGTCGAACAGCACGGCAGCCATGCGATGGACCCTATCTTGGCGCGACCGCAAGGGAGTTGAGCCGAGGACGGCCCAGGAAGTCGAGCCGCGCCGCCCTCAGCCCAGTGCCCGCAGCCCCGGTACCAGGGTCAGCAGTACCGGCAGCGCCGGCACCAGCGCGGCGGTCGCCGTCAGGCGCAGCCGGTGCAGGGCGGGGAGGCGGCCGGGCGGGGTGAGCAGCCGGTCGACCCGCTGCGGCACATGCGCCTCGGGGGTCGGGCCGGGGCCGAACACGCCCCGCTCCTCGTTGAGTTCGACCAGGGCGAGCGCGGTCGTCAGCCGGCCGAAGCGCCGTGCGGCCGTGTCGTCTGCGGCCAGCTCCACCAGCCGGTGCATCTCGTCCCGGAACGCGGCGAACACCGGCACCTGGGGGAACCCGCCCGCGAGCGCGGCCGAGCAGTGCAGCAGCCAGTCGTGCCGCGCCTGCGCGTGCCCCCTCTCGTGGGCCAGCAGCGCGTCCAGCTGACGCTCCTTCAGACGCCGCAACGCGGCCGTGGTGACGACCAGTCGAGGCGTCGTACCGGCCAGCCACCAGGCGTCGGGGCGCCGGTCCTCCAGCACCACGAGCCGCCCCCCGCCCGGCTCCTCGCCCGGCAACAGCGGCGCCCGCACCAGGAGTTCGGCCCGCTGTGCCCGCCGCCGCGCGCGGGACCGTACGACCTCCCGCACCAGCATGGCCGCGCTCCACAGCCCCGCGCAGGCCAGCAGCACGGCGGTGGCGGCCGCCCATGGGCTGGCGGAGCCGAGGGCGTACGCGTCCACGACCGCGCGCGGCGCCCGCGCGAACACCTGCCCGCGCACCGGCGCCCAGGCCGCGGCGGCGCTCAGCGTCATGGACAGCGCGCAGCACAGCAGCACGGCCGCCACGACGCACTGCCACGCCCACAGGGCGACGACCGGTTCGCGGTCCGGCCAGTCGGCGCGCGCGAGCAGCCGCGGGCCGAGGACGGCGGTGAGGACGCCGAGCACCAACAGGGCCACCGGGACCATCATGGGCAGCACCTTATGAGCGCCGGGCCGCCCGGCGGTACGGTCCGTCACGCCGAAGTGACGCAGACAACGCGCACCGGCTCAGGAGACTACGGGCGACTCCCGACCGCGCTGGGCCTGCCCGGCGTTCACATCGTCAGCAGCATCGCCACCATTCCGATCGCCATCGACAGCCGGCACGCGCGGGCCAGTTCCGGGCGGTCGCCCCAGTGGGCGGGCGGCGGGGGGCCGCCGGCGGTGGCGGTGGCCGGGACCAGACGGGCGCCGGACAGCAGTGCGTAGCCCGTGAAGTACAGGAGCAGCGCGCCGGTCACCGCCGGGACCCCGGCGCCACCGTGCATGCCCTCCATGGACATGCCCTTCATGGAGTGGGCGGCGGGCGGGGCCAGGGCCATCGCGGCCGCCATGTAGACCATCGCCGCGGTGCCCACCAGGTGGTGCAGATGATGCCGGTCGCGGCGTGCGGCCCACAGGGCGCGCAGCGCGGCCAGGCCGAAGACGGCCGCGTACACCGGCCAGGCCCACCCCGGCGGGGAGAAGGCCGCCGCCGGCACGGCCATCGCGGCCATGCCGAAGCCCATCAGCGCCTCCCCGCCGGCCGACCGGCGCTGCTCCTCGACGGCGCTGCGCATCCGCAGCAGGCAGTAGGCCCCGGTCGCCGCGCAGAGCGCGACCAGCAACCAGGCGGCCGACACGGGTCCGTGCACGGGTACCTCCCCCGCTCGACGGTCGGTCGAGGGATGCGATGCCCAGCCGGGGCGGGGCGCATGCGGGCACACGGGGGAGCACGGGAGCGCGGGCCGGAGCGCGGCCGTATATCTTTTACAGATAAAACACATGCTAAATTTGATGAATGAGCAGCGCGACCCGTCCCCGTCTCCCCCTCGCCGGGATACTCCGCCTCGGCCGCCCCTCGGACATCTGGTTCAAGCCCGCCCTGAGCGTGGTCGTCGCGGTCGCCCCGCCCAACCTGATCCTGCTGGCGCTCGGCCGCCTCGACCTCGCCATGTACACGATGGCCGGCTCGCTGTGCGCCCTCTACGGCCACAACCGGCCCTACGCCGCACGGGCGCGGCTCCTCGTCTGGGTGGTGCTCGGCATGCTGGCCGGTGTCGCCGTCGCCCTGGTCACCGCCTCGCTCACCTCCGACGCCGTCCTCCTCGTGACCGTCGGCGCCGTGCTCGCGGCGGTCCAGAAGGCCGTGTGCGACGCCACCCGGATCGGCCCGCCCGCCAACGTGGTCTTCGCCTTCATCAGCTCGGCCTCCCTGTTCGCCCCGCAGACCCTCGGCCAGGTGCCGGGCCACCTCGGGCTCGTGCTCGCGGCCGGCGCCTGGTCCTGGCTGGTCGGCATGGCGCCCGGCCTCGTCCGCCCGCACGGCCCCGAGCGCCGGGCCACCGCGGGCGCCCTGGACGCCACCGCCGCCTACGCCGGCACCCGCGGCACTGGCGAGGGGCACGCCGCCGCCCGCGCCGCGAGCGCCGCCGCCCTCCACGCCGCCTGGCAGTCGCTGCTCGCCGTCGGCGACCGCACCGACCCCACCCGGCGCGCCCTGGAACGCCTCCTGGTCCGCGCCGAGGTCGCCCTCGCCGCCCCCGCCGACACCGACCCGGCACGGCTGCGCGCCTGGGCCCGGCAGCTGCGCGGCCCGCGCCGCACCCTGAGCCTCGACATCCCCGGCGAGCACGCGGACGAACTCCTCGGCCTGGACACCGAGCTGGCCCTGCCGCGCCCACCGCTGCGCCACCGCCTCGCGCCGCTCGCCCCCCTCGCCACCCGCACCGCCGTCGGCTGCGCCTTCGCCGGGTACGCCTCCCTCGCCCTCGGCGTCGGCCGCCCCTACTGGGCCCTGGTCACCGCGGCCTCCCTCTACCAGGCCAACGTCACCCTCACCTGGCGCCGGGGCGTGCAGCGCGTCGTCGGCAACATCCTCGGCGTCCTCGCCTTCGCCGCCCTCGCCCCGCTTGCGCACGTCAACGGCGTGGCCCTGGTGCTGTGCTGCGCCGCCCTCAACTTCGGCGCGGAGGCGCTGATGGCCCGCAACTACTGGCTCGGCAGCATCTGCGTCACCCCGATGGCCCTGCTCGTCACCGAGTTCGCGCGCGGCCAGGACGCCGCCGAGCTGATGACCGACCGGGTCGTGGACACCCTCATCGGAGCCCTCGTCGGCGTCGTCGCGGCCGTCGCCGTCACCAACCGGCGCGCGGGCGACCGCCTGGAACACGCGCTGACCGAGGCGGAACGCGCCCGCGAGCACGCCGCCCGGCTGCTCGCCGAGGCGCACCCTCAGCCGCGCGCCCTGGACGGCGCCCGCCGCGGGCTCGCCGCCGCCCTGGTGGAGCTGCGCGCCACCGCCGACGCCGCGGCCGGCGAGTGGTGGCAGCGTGCCCTGCCCGAGGACCGGGTGGTGCTCGCCGAACAGTCCGGACACCGTACGCTCGCGGCGACAGTACGACGCCAGGGGCTCGCCCCGCGCCGGCGCGACGCGGGTACGACGACGGAGGACATACGGCCATGACGGCGAGGAACGGCACACCGGCAGCCGGGGACGCGAGCGGCACGGCGGCGCGGCACGAGGCGTCCACGGCCGACACGGTCGCCGCGGTCGTACGGCAGTGGCGGGCCGTCCACCCCGAGCTGGACACCGGGCCGATGGAGGTCATCGGGCGGATCAACAGGTGCGCGGCGCTGCTCCAGCAGGCCGAGGACGCGCCGCTGCGCCGGGCCGGGCTCAACCGCGCCGAGTTCGACCTGCTCGGCGCGCTGCGGCGCACCGGGCACGAGCTGACGCCAGGGGAGCTGGCGCGGGAGACGTTCTCCTCCGGGGCCGCGGTCACGAAGCGGATCAAGCAGCTGACCGAGCGGGGGCTTGTCGAACGGCGCGGCGACACCCGTGACCGGCGGGTGGCCCATGTCCGCCTCACCGACGCGGGGCGGGACCTGGTCGACGGGGTGCTGCCCGATCAGCTCGCCTACGAGACCGCGGTCCTCTCGGTGCTGGCCCCGGCCGGCCGCGAGGACCTGGCCGGTCTGCTGGCGGAGTTGCTGGGCCGGCTGGAGGGCCGGATGGGGGCGTTGCGGGCCGGGGCCGCGGGGTAGGGGGCGCCGTAGGGAGAGCGCCGTGGGGGTGCGGGTCGTGGGCCGGGTGCGGGTGCGTCGTGGCTGGTCGCGCGGTTCCCCGCGCCCCTCAGGGAACCGCGGTCGCCGTCGGCTGGGAGGGGCTGAATCCGGCGTCTGCTGTGCACGGCCCTTCAGGGAACCGCGGTCTCCGTCAGGGTCGAGGCCGGTGAGCCCCCGCTAGATCCCGGCCCGGTGTCGCAGAGGATGGTCCGCCGGGACCTCCACCAGGACGATGCGCGTGCCGTCCGGGTCCGCGAGCCACATCTCGATCAGACCCCACGGCTCCCTCACCGGCGGCCGGGTGATCTCGACGCCCTTCGCGCGGAGTTCCCCGTGCGCCGCCGTCACGTCCTCGACCTGCATCCACAGCACGACGGACGGCGACGGGGGAGCCGTACCCCGGCCCGAGAGCTCCAGGAAGCCGCCGCCGAGGAAGTACACCGTCCCCCGCTCCGGCCCCGTGCCGAACTCGCGGTAGACGGGCAGGCCCAGCCGCTCGCCGTAGAAGGCGCGACTGCGCTCGGGGTCGGTGGGTCGCAGAAGTGTCCGGCTGCTCAGCACATGCACCATGCCCGCGCAGCCTAGTGGCACGGTTACCCTCGACCCAGCCCCAGCCACACCCGAGATCGGAGAACCGCCCCCATGCACAGCGCCGCCGCCCCCGGCCTCACCTTCCGAGACGCCACCGATGCCGACGTCGACGCGCTGGTCGTGCTGATCGAGTCGGCGTACCGCGGCGACGCCAGCCGGGCCGGGTGGACCACGGAGGCGGACATCCTCAAGGGGCAGCGCACCGACCCCGAGGGCGTCCTCGAAGTGATCAAGTCGCCGGACAGCCGACTGCTCACCGTCGAGCGCGACGGCCGTATCGTCGCCTGCTGCCAGCTCGAACACCGCGGTGAGCACGCCTATTTCGGCATGTTCGCGGTCAGCCCCACGCTCCAGGGGGCGGGCCTCGGCAAGACCGTCATCGCGGAGGCCGAGCGCCAGGCCCGCGCGGCGTGGGGCGTCACCGAGATGCACATGACCGTCATCTCCGTACGGGAGGACCTGATCGCCTGGTACGAGCGCCGCGGCTACCGCCGTACGGGAAAGATGTCCCCGTTCCCGTACGGCGACGAGCGCTTCGGTATCCCGCAGCGCGCCGACCTGGAGTTCGAGCTGCTGGTCAAGAAGCTCGGCTGAACGCGGCCGGGGAGCGCGCCGGCTACGCCGTGAACCGGCCGGTGCGCTTGATCTCCGGGAAGTCCGTGGTCGCCCCGTCGAGCCCGAGCGCGCGGACCAGCCGCAGATGGTCCTGCGTGTTGACGGTCCAGCCGATGATCCGCAACCCGGCCGCCCGCGCGTGCTCGACCGTCTCCAGGGTGAGCCTGCGGATGTCCAGGCACAGGGTCGGCGCGCCCACGGCGAGCGCGCGCTCGACCACCTCGGGGCCGTAGCGCCCGGCGATCAGCGCGGTGCGTACGCCGGGCACCAGCCGCGCGATCTCGGCGACCGCCTCGTCGTGGAACGAGGACACCTCCACCCGCCCCACCAGGTCGCGCTCCAGCATCACCCGCGCCAGCTCGCGCGCCGCCGCCACGTCCTTGATCTCGGCCTGGAGCGGCGTGTCCACCGCGTCCAGCACCTCCTCGAACACCGGCACCCGCTCCCCGCGCCCCGCGTCCAGCGCGCGCAGCTCGGAGAGGGTCTTCTCGGCGATCGGCCCGGAGCCGTCGGTCGTGCGGTCCACCTCGGCGTCGTGCATGACGACCAGGGCGCCGTCCTTGCTGAGGTGCAGATCCAGTTCGATCAGGTCGAGGCCGGCCCGCTGCGCGGCGACGAAGGAACGAAGGGTGTTCTCGGGCTCCACGCCCATGACCCCGCGGTGACCGATGGTAAGGAAGTTCAAGGTTCGACTCGCTTCCGTCGACGGCGGCTCGGCACGCGCGGCGACGGGCGGACGCCGTCGTCCGTGCGGGCAGATGGCAGCCTAACGGCCCCGACCCGTGATGAACCCGCATGCGCGCGGACGATCTGGGCGCGCCCCGGACGGTGACTGGCTGCTACCCCCGCGCGGCTTCACCCACGCGTGGGCGAGTCCCCGCGCGCTTGACAGGCCGGATATCACCCCTCCCTCGTCCCCGGCCGGACGGTCGAAAGTGAGCGCTGTCACGGTTTACGGCAGGAAAAATGTCGGTGACCATGTCTCTGGACAGCAAAATCTCCTGCGCCGCCTCTTGATGGGGGAATCGGGGTATGCATACGGTGTCCATACGCGAGGTTCTGCCGTGGAGGATGGAAAATGACGGAAATTCTTGTGCAGTCGGGTGCGGAGGGGCAGGTTTCTTCGCAGGCCAGGGTGGTTGAGCACCCCGCCTGGCCCGTGCTCAAGGATGCCGTGGAGCAGATCCGGCCATGGCAGTCGGCGGACGGCTCGATCGACTTCGACGCCGAGGGCGCGCCTGCCAAGGCCGACGCGGAGGCCGCCGTGCGCCGTGTCGCCGAGGCCGTCGAGCAGCTCTCGCCGCTGTTGCCGCATGACGCCGCCTACCACGAGGCCGTGGTCGAGGACCTGCGCCGCTGGGCCGAGGGCGGCTTCGGGGTGCCGGACTTCCTGGACTCCCTGCTGGCCTTCCACCCCGCGGCACGGCGCGTGGACGGACTCCAGCACCTGGTCGTCTTCCCGATGTACACGCAGAACGGCAACCTCGACCGCAACCTGGAGGCGGTCGTGCTGCGCATGGTCTGGCCCGAGTGGCTGGCCGAGCTGGAGCGCACCCGGTACGACAACCCGCTGTTCTGCGGCATCACCTTCGAGGACTTCACCTCGGGCTACGACACCAACTCGGCCGTCCTCTTCCCGGAGACCATCGCCGTCCGCGAGGCGCCGGAACGTTTCTCCTGGGGCGGCATCTTCTGCGACCGCGAGGCCGCGCGCTTCCGCCGCGTCACCGACGCAGCCGTCGGCATCCTGGGCCTGGAGCTGCCCGAGGACATCGCCGCGATGGTCCACGACCAGAAGCGCTGCGAAGAGGCGTTCGTGCTCTGGGACATGATCCACGACCGCACCCACAGCCACGGCGACCTGCCGTTCGACCCGTTCATGATCAAGCAGCGCCAGCCGTTCTGGATGTACGGCCTGGAGGAGCTGCGCTGCGACCTCACCGCCTTCAAGGAGGCCGTGAAACTGGCGGCCGACGGCGTCCCGCAGGCCCGTGACGTGCAGTACGCGGTGCTGTTCGACCGCATGTTCCGCTTCCCCGTCACCGGCGACCGGGTGCGCAACTACGACGGTCTCGGCGGCCAGCTGCTCTTCGCCTACCTGCACAAGCACGACGTGGTGCGCTGGACCGACAACAAGCTCTCCATCGACTGGGAGCGCGCCCCGCAGGTCACCAACCAGCTGTGCGCCGACATAGAGAAGCTGTACCGCGACGGCATCGACCGCCCCAAGCTCGTGCACTGGTTCGCCGGCTACCAGCTGGTGTCCGAGTACCTCGCCCCGCACCCCGGCTCCAAGTGGGCCAAGGGTCCCGACGCGCTGGACCTGACCCTGCCGCCGCGCAAGCTGGTCGACGACGTGCTTCCGGACGAGTTTCCGCTGAGCATGTTCTTCGAGGCCCTGTCCAAGAAGCTGAAGAATGTGATCGCCTCCACCAAGGGCATCACGGCGGACAGCGCCGAGCGGCTCGCCGCGTGACGGACGACGCGACGACCACACACATCACTGCCGAAGAGGGGAACATCATGGGGAACGGGTCGAACGGGGCGCTCAGCGGCGCGGTGATCGCGGTGGCCGGCGCGGGCGGACCCGCCGGCCGGGTGACGCTGCTGCGCCTGGCCGAGGCCGGCGCGACCGTCGTCGGAGCGGACAACGACCCGCAGCGGCTCTCGGAGGCCGTGGACGCGGCCCGCTATGCCTCCGGCGGCGCCACGGTCACGGGCGACACCGTGGACCTGCTCGACCTCCAGTCCACCCGTGAGTGGGCCGAGCACATCGAGAAGGACTTCGGGCGCGTCGACGGCCTGGTGCACCTGGTCGGCGGCTGGCGCGGCAGCGAGACCTTCACCAAGACCAGCCTCGACGACTGGGACTTCCTGGAGCTGCTGCTGGTGCGCACCGTGCAGCACACCTCGCTCGCCTTCCACGAGGCCCTCCAGCGCAGCGACCGCGGCCGCTACGTGCTGATCAGCGCGTCCGGCGCGTCCAGGCCCACCGCGGGCAACGCCGCCTACTCCGCGGCCAAGGCCGCCGCCGAGGCGTGGACGCTGGCCATGGCGGACTACTTCCGCAAGGCGGGCAAGGCGGAGGGCGCCGAGGGCCCGACGTCGGCGGCTACGATTTTGGTGGTCAAGGCGCTGGTGCACGACGCGATGCGCGCCGAACGCCCCAACGCGAAGTTCGCGGGCTTCACGGACGTCAAGGACCTGGCCGAGGCCATCGAGGGCGTCTGGAGCAAGTCCGCCGCCGAGTTGAACGGAAACCGTCTGTGGCTGACCGAGAAGCCGTGAACCCTCCCAAGACCGACGCGCGTCGCCATCACGACCCGGAGGTCCGCGGTTTCGCCAGTGACAACTACGCCGGGGCGCACCCGGAGGTGCTGGCCGCCCTGGCCCTGGCCAACGGCGGCCACCAGGTGGCCTACGGCGAGGACCAGTACACCGAGAACCTCCAGCGGATCATCCGCAGCCACTTCGGCGCCACCGCGGAGGCCTTCCCGGTCTTCAACGGCACCGGCGCGAACGTGGTCGCGCTCCAGGCGGTCACCGACCGCTGGGGCGCGGTGATCTGCGCCGAGAGCGCGCACATCAACGTGGACGAGGGCGGGGCGCCCGAGCGGATGGGCGGGCTCAAGCTGCTCACCGTGCCCACGCCGGACGGCAAGCTCACCCCCGAGCTGATCGACCGGCAGGCCTGGGGCTACGAGGACGAGCACCGGGCGATGCCCCAGGTCGTCTCGATCACCCAGTCCACGGAGCTGGGCACGCTCTACACGCCCGACGAGATCCGCGCGATCTGCGAGCACGCCCACGCGCACGGCATGACGGTGCACCTGGACGGCTCCCGGATAGCCAACGCGGCCGCCTCCCTGGACGTGCCGATGCGCACGTTCACCACCGCGGTCGGCGTCGACATCCTCTCGCTCGGCGGGACGAAGAACGGCGCCGTGTTCGGCGAGGCGGTCGTGGTCCTCAACCAGGACGCCGTGCGCAAGATGAAGCACCTGCGCAAGCTGTCCATGCAGCTCGCCTCCAAGATGCGCTTCGTCTCGGTGCAGTTGGAGGCCCTGCTGGCCAAGGACCTGTGGCTGCGCAACGCCCGGCACGCCAACGAGATGGCCCAGCGGCTCGCCGAGGGCGTGCGCGCGGTGCACGGCGTGGAGATCCTCTACCCGGTGCAGGCCAACGGCGTCTTCGCGCAGCTCCCGCACGACGTGAGCGAGCGGCTCCAGAAGCGCTTCCGCTTCTACTTCTGGGACGAGGCCGCGGGCACGGTGCGCTGGATGTGCTCCTTCGACACGACGGAGGAGGACGTCGACACCTTCGTGGCGGCGGTCAAGGAGGAGATGGCGCGCTGAACCAGGCGCCTCGAAGAGTGCATAGGTATGCGGTCACCTGAAAAGTCATTGACGGTCGGGTGATCGCATTCCTATGCTCTGCGGGCATGCAGCTGATCCAGGAAACCGCGGACCTCTCCGCCTACTTGGCCGCCGATGAGGTCATCGACCATCACCACCCGATGGTCCGGGAGACGGCCGCCCGGCTGGCCGCCGACGCGGCCGACTCGTATGCCTATGCGCGCCTCGCCTACGAGTTCGTGCGCGACACCATCCCGCACTCCGCCGACACCGGCGACCCGCGTGTCACCTGGCGCGCCTCCGACGTGCTCGCGCGCCGCACCGGCATCTGCCACGCCAAGGCACACGCGCTGACGGCCCTGCTGCGCGCCGAGGACATCCCGACGGCCCTGTGCTACCAGCGCCTGCGCGACGACGACGGCGACGGGCATGTGCTGCACGGCCTGGTCGCCGTCCGCTTCCGCGGGTCCTGGCACCGCCAGGACCCGCGCGGCAACAAACCCGGCGTCGACGCGCGGTTCTCGCTGACCGGCGAACGGCTCGCCTGGACCCCCGACCCCGCCGCGGGCGAGCTGGACCACCCGCTGCTGTACGCCGCCGCGCACCCGGCCGTCCTCGCCGCCCTGCGCACCGCTCCCGACCGCGAGGCCCTGGGCCGGGCACTGCCGTCCGTCCCGTGACACCCTCGTGAAGTGGCGGGCGCCCGCCGCGAGTTGCCGTACCGTGTGCCGCCGCACATCGGCGGCGGCACCGGCGCGTGCCTCAGTGGGCGTCGGCCGTCCGCAGCGCGTCCGCCGTCGGTGCCGTACCACCCAGGTGCGCCGGGAGCCACCAGGAGTCCTCGGGGCCCTTCGGGCGGCCCGGATAGGCGCGCTGGGCGGCGTCCAGCAACTCCTGCACGCGCTCGCGCAGCCGGCGGGTGATCGCCCCGGCGTACTGGTCGCGCGCCGCCTCCATGGCCTCGCCCACGCGGATGGTGACGGGCAGGTGGCTGCGCTTGAAGTCGCGCGGATGCCCCTTGGTCCACAGCCGCTGCGTGCCCCACACCGCCATCGGGACCAGCGGCACCCCGGCCTCCTGGGCGAGCCTGGCCGCACCCGACTTGAAGCCCTTGAGGGTGAACGACTGCGAGATGGTGGCCTCGGGGAAGACGCCGATGACCTCACCGGAACGCAGCGAGTCCAGCGCGTGCGCGTAGGCGGCCTCGCCCTGCCCGCGGTCCACCGGGATGTGCTTCATGCCGCGCATCAGCGGACCCGAGATCCGGTGCCGGAAGACGGACTCCTTCGCCATGAACCGCACCAGACGCTTCTGCGGCAGCGCGGCCAGGCCGTTGAAGATGAAGTCCAGGTAGCTGATGTGATTGCTCACCAGCACGGCGCCGCCGGAGCGCGGGATGTTCGAGGAGCCCTGGCAGTCGATCTTCAGATCCCAGACTTTGAACAGCGTCTTGGCGAATCCGATGACGGGACGGTAGACCAGCTCTGCCATGGGTGGGATGAACCCTTTCTGCTCTGCTCGGGAAAGGGGCTCCCGGCGGACAAGTTACGCGGCCGTAGGTTTACGGCGTCTCGCAGATCGTGCCCGAAGAACGTACGGGTAGCCAGTTCTGGTGCCCGGCCGCGGCGAGATCCTCGTCACGTCCGCACGGGATTCACCCGGACGCCGGGAATCTCGACGGCGCGCCGATTGTTTGAATCCGCACGCCCGCAGAAGCGGGCGCCCCTGGAGTGCCGCACCGGCGGCGGAGCGGGAGGGCACGGGTGAACGGGCGCGACGACGCCGGAACGGGCCGGCGCGAAGCCGGACGGAACGCGGCCGGGCTGGGCGAGACCGAACTCGGCGGCCCGCTCGGCGAACGGGCCACCCTCGTCCAGTTCTCCAGCGCCTTCTGCGCGCCCTGCCGCGCCACCCGGCGCGTCCTGGGCGAGGTCGCCGCGATGGTGCCCGGCGTCGCCCACGTCGAGATCGACGCCGAGGCCCGCCTCGACCTCGTACGCGCCCTCGGGGTCCGGAAGACCCCCACCGTCCTGGTCCTGGACGCGCACGGCAGAGAAGTCCGCCGCGCCGCCGGGCAGCCCCGCAAGGCCGATGTCATCGCGGCGCTGGGGGAGGCGGTGTGAGGGGTACTCAGCACCAGGTGAGAGAGATCCCAGTTCCCGGACCGCACTTGACTGTGCGCGCCACCTATCGTCAGCCTGACCGTATGCCGACCGAACTCCTTCTCCACGGGCGGGCCCACGTCGACCTCGCGCGCACCGCGAGCGCCTGCTGTCCGGGCCGCTGAGCAGCCACGGACCCGCTCGCCCTCCCGAACAGAAGGACAACTCCATGACGGCCCTGCCCCAACTCGGCACCCCCCAGCTCGCCTCTCCCGAGCTGCTGCGCTCCACCTTCCGCCGGCACGCCGCCGGTGTCGCGGTGATCACCGCGCGCGGTGCCGCCGGACCGGTCGGCTTCACCGCCACCTCCCTCACCTCGGTCTCCGCCGAGCCTCCGATGATCTCCTTCGGCATCGGCACCGGGGCCTCCAGCTGGCCCGCGATAGCCGAGGCCGGCCATATCGGCGTCCACATACTCGGCGAGCACCAGGGCGAACTGGCCGCCACCTTCGCGCGCAGCGGCGCCGACCGGTTCGGCGCGCCCACCGTCTGGCACGACGGCCCCGAGGGCGTGCCCGTGCTCGACGACGTGCTCGCCTGGCTGGTCTGCCGGGTCGTCGCCCGCGTCCCGGCGGGGGACCACCGGATCGTGCTCGCCGAGGTCGTCCTCGGCGATCCCACGGGCGGCGGCCGCCCCCTCCTCTACCACCAGGGCCGCTTCACCGCGCTGCGCGACTGAGTGCGGCGCGGATCACGTCCCGTTCCCCTGCACGGCCGTCGAGTTCCGATTACGCTGCGTTGCGAAGGTCACAGTTCAAAGCGCTTGCTTAGCGGGGACGAACTGAGTGTACTGACGAGTAATATTCCGGTCGGAGCGCGCTGACGCCCCGACCGGGATCGGCCGCTTCAGGCGCCTATGCTGCCTGCAAGAGGCAGCCAGGAAATCACGATGCAGTAGGAGAGCCGGCGTGAGCTTGAGGATCGTTGTCACTGTGAAGTACGTGCCCGACGCCACTGGCGACCGGCACTTCGCCGATGACCTGACCGTCGACCGCGACGACGTGGACGGTCTGCTCTCCGAGCTGGACGAGTACGCGGTCGAGCAGGCGCTCCAGATCGCCGAGGACGCGGACGACGCCGAGGTCACCGTGCTGACGGTGGGCCCCGAGGACGCCAAGGACGCGCTCCGCAAGGCCCTGTCGATGGGTGCCGACAAGGCCATCCACGTCGAGGACGACGATCTGCACGGCACCGACGCCATCGGCACCTCCCTGGTGCTGGCCAAGGCCATCGAGAAGGCCGGCTTCGACCTGGTCGTCTCCGGCATGGCCTCCACCGACGGCACCATGGGCGTCGTCCCGGCGCTGGTCGCCGAGCGCCTCGGCGTCCCGCAGGTCACCCTGCTCTCCGAGGTCTCGGTCGAGGACGGCACCGTCAAGGGCCGCCGCGACGGCGACGCCGCCTCCGAGCAGCTGGAGGCGCAGCTGCCGGCCCTGGTCTCCGTGACCGACCAGTCCGGCGAGGCCCGCTACCCGTCCTTCAAGGGCATCATGGCGGCCAAGAAGAAGCCGGTGGAGTCCTGGGACCTGTCGGACCTCGACATCGAGGCGGAAGAGGTCGGCCTGGAGGGCGCGTTCACCAAGGTCGAGACCGCGGCCGCGCGTCCGGCCCGCACGGCCGGCACCATCGTCAAGGACGAGGGCGAGGGCGGCAAGCAGCTCGCTGAGTTCCTCGCGGGCCAGAAGTTCATCTAAGGGTTCGCGCCCGCCGACCGCCCCTCAACTTCGTTACGCAGGAGAGCAATCCCATGGCTGAAGTCCTCGTCTACGTCGACCACGTGGACGGCGCCGTCCGCAAGCCGACCCTCGAGCTGCTGACCCTGGCCCGCCGCCTCGGCGAGCCCGTCGCCGTCGCGCTGGGCAACGGCGCCGCCGACACCGCCGCCACCCTCGCCGAGCACGGCGCGGTGAAGGTCCTCACCCACGACGCGTCCGAGTACGCCGACTACCTGGTCGTGCCGAAGGTGGACGCCCTCCAGGCCGCCTACGAGGCCGTCTCCCCGGCCGCCGTGCTGGTCCCGTCCTCCGCGGAGGGCAAGGAGATCGCCGCCCGCCTGGCGCTGCGCATCGGTTCCGGCATCATCACCGACGCCGTCGACCTGGAGGCCGGCGACGAGGGCCCGGTGGCCACCCAGTCGGTGTTCGCCGCGTCCTTCACCACCAAGTCCCGTGTCATCAAGGGCACCCCGGTCATCACGGTCAAGCCGAACTCGGCCGCCGTGGAGGCCGCCCCGGCCGCGGGCGCGGTCGAGGCCCTCGCCGTGACCTTCTCCGACAAGGCCACCGGCACCAAGGTCACCGCCCGCACCCCGCGCGAGTCCACGGGCCGCCCGGAGCTGACCGAGGCCGCGATCGTGGTCTCCGGCGGCCGCGGTGTCAACGGCGCCGAGAACTTCGCGATCATCGAGGCCCTGGCCGACCAGCTCGGCGCGGCCGTCGGCGCCTCGCGTGCCGCCGTGGACGCCGGCTGGTACCCGCACACCAACCAGGTCGGCCAGACCGGCAAGTCGGTCTCGCCGCAGCTGTACATCGCCAACGGCATCTCCGGCGCGATCCAGCACCGCGCCGGCATGCAGACCTCGAAGACCATCGTGGCCGTCAACAAGGACGCCGAGGCCCCGATCTTCGAGCTGGTCGACTACGGCGTCGTCGGCGACCTGTTCGACGTGGTGCCGCAGCTCACCGAGGAGATCAAGGCCCGCAAGGGCTGATCGCCGGAAGGCTGTCCGAGGCCCCCCTGACCCGCGCGGTCATGGGGGCCTCGGTGCATCCTGAAGGCGGCGCGGGGGTGTTGACCAGCCGGAAGGACGCCGGATAACTTCATTCTACGGATTGTTGATTCCGCACAGCGGAATTTCGGTGGATTCTTGGAGGGTGTGGGATGGGTCAGCAGGAGAAGGTGGCGACCAGCCTCGCGGGCGCCGTCGGCGAGGAGATCAGCACCTCGCTCGCACCGGTCGACGCGGAACTGGCCCGCCGCTACCCCGGAGACCCCGGCACCCGGCAGCCCGTCCACACCGTCTACGTCCCCGGTGACGCCTTCGCCGCCGGCACGGTCCGCTCCTGGGGCGACCAGGCCCTGGCCGCGCTGGACGAACACGCCCCCGACGCCGCCTCCTTCGCCGCCGTCCTCGGCCTCGCCGACGAGCTGGCCGGACCGGTGTACTCCCGCGTCCGCGCCAAGCTGGAGCGCGAGCCGATCGAAGACCTGCGGGTCGACTTCGAGGACGGCTACGGCCCCCGCCCCGACGCCGAGGAGGACGCGGCCGCGGCCCGCGCGGCCCGGCTGATCGCCGAGGCGTACGAGAAGGGCACCGCGGCGCCGTACATGGGCATCCGGGTGAAGTGCATGGAGGCTCCGGTGCGCGCGCGGGGCATCCGCACCCTCGACGTCTTCCTCACCGGCCTGATGGCGGCGGGCGGGCTGCCCGAGGGGCTGGTGCTGACCCTGCCGAAGGTCACCTACCCCGAGCAGGTCACCGCCTTCGTACGGCTCCTGGAAGCGTTCGAGAAGGCGCACGGCCTGGACGCGGGACGGCTCGGCTTCGAGATACAGATCGAGACCAGCCAGGCCATCCTGGCGACCGACGGCACCGCGACCGTCGCCCGTATGATCCAGGCCGCCGAGGGCCGCGCCACCGGGCTGCACTACGGCACCTTCGACTACAGCGCCTGCCTCGGCGTCTCCGCCGCCTACCAGGCGAGCGACCACCCGGCCGCCGACCACGCCAAGGCGGTCATGCAGGTCGCCGCCGCGGGCACCGGCGTCCGGGTCTCGGACGGCTCCACCAACGTCCTCCCGGTCGGCCCCACCGAACAGGTCCACGCCGCCTGGCGGCTGCACTACGGCCTCACCCGGCGCGCCCTCGCCCGCGCCTACTACCAGGGCTGGGACATGCACCCGGCGCACATCCCGACCCGCTACGCGGCCGTCTTCGCCTTCTACCGCGAGGGCTTCGAGCAGGCCGCCGCCCGTCTCGCCCGCTACGCCAACCGCGCCGGCGGCGACGTCATGGACGAGCCCGCCACCGCCAAGGCCCTCAGCGGCTATCTGCTGCGCGGCCTGGACTGCGGCGCCCTCGACCCCACCGAGGTGACCGAGCGCACGGGACTCGGCCGCACGGAGCTGGAGGGGTACGCGGGCCCCCGCCGCGGCGATCTCACCGCGTCCACGCAGTAGCCCGCGAGTTCCGGGCGACGTACGGTCTCGCCCCCGCCCTGTCACCAGCAGCGGGGCGCCCCGCCCTCACAACTCCGGTTCGCGGCGCACCCGTTCACCGCACTCCTCCGAGACGGCCCCCAAGAGTTCCCGTAACGCGGTGGGCGGCCGAGGAGTCCGGTGAGCGGCGGACGCCGGCCACGGCTGGGCGGCTCAGGCGGCCGGGGGCAGTTCGCCCGAGCCGCGGGGGATCAGGCGGGTGGGCAGTTCGATGCGTTCCGGTGCGACGAGCCCGCCGTCCAGTTGCCGGAACAGCCGCTCCGCCGCCGTACGGCCGAGGGCCGCCGCGTCCTGGGCGACGACCGTGACGCCCGGCCGCAGCAGATCGGCCAGCTCGAAGTCGTCGAACCCGACGAGGGCCACCTGCCGGGACTGCTCGGCCAGGACCCGGACCACGGTGACCGTCACCCGGTTGTTGCCCGCGAAGACCGCGGTGACGGGCTCGGGTCCGCACAGCATCTCCTGCGCCTCCCGGCGCACCCGCTCCGGGCTCGTCACCCCGAGCGCCATCCAGCGGTCCTCGACCGGTATCCCCGCGTCCTCCATCGCCGCCCGGTAGCCGCGCAGCCGCTCCGCCGCGGTGTGGATGCGGGGCATGTCCCCGATGAAGCCGATCCTGCGGTGGCCGTGCGCGATCAGATGGGCCACGCCGTCGCGGGCGCCGCCGAAGTTGTCGGACAGCACCACGTCGGCGTCGATCCGCCCCGCCGGACGGTCCACGAACACGGTCGCCACGCCCGCCCGGATCTCCGGCTCCAGATAGCGGTGGTCGTCCCCGGCCGGGATCACCACCAGGCCGTCCACCCGCCGCGCGCACAGCGCGAGCGCCAACTCCCGCTCCCGCTCCGGGTCCTCGGCGCTGGAGCCGTTGATCAGCAGGGCGCCGTGCGCGCGGGCGACCTCCTCCACCGCGCGGCTCAGCGGGCCGTAGAAGGGGTCGGCGAGATCCTCCAGGACGAGGCCGATGCTCGCCGTACGGCCCTTGCGCAGCACCCGCGCGCTGTCGTTGCGGCGGAAGCCCAGCGCGTCGATCGCCTCCCGCACCCGGCGCTCGGTGTCCGGGGTGACCCCCGGCTCGCCGTTGACCACGCGGGAGACCGTCTTCAGCCCCACCCCGGCCCGCGCCGCCACGTCCTTCATCGTCGGCCGGTTGCCGTACCGGTTCCCGGAATGGCGTTCCGCGCGGCGGGTGGTTTTGGGCACGATGCGCTGTCCTGTCCTGTCGTCCGTGGCCCCACGGGGTGTGCTGCGGGCGGCCCATGGGCTTGTATGAGGATGTGGCGTCGAGCATAGAGCCTGGACAACGTTGTCAGATGCGCGAGAGACTGACGACCGCTCTGCGTGGGACCGCGCCCCCAGCACCCGGCCGGCCCGCCCTGGCCCATGGATTTTGATCGTTCGACGGGGAGACCAGACTCTGATGCGCACCGACCTCGTGGCAGCCCTGGACATCGGCGGCACCAAGATCGCCGGCGGTCTGGTGGACGGCCGCGGACTGATCCTGGAGCGGGCCCAGCGCGCCACGCCCGCCCGGCAGGACGGCGAGACGGTCATGCGCGCCGTCGAGGAGGTGCTCGGCGAACTCGCCGCCTCGTCCCGGTGGGGGCAGGTCCGCTCGGTCGGCATCGGCAGCGCGGGTCCGGTGGACGCGTCCGCGGGCACCGTCAGCCCGGTGAACGTGCCGGGCTGGCGGGACTTCCCGCTGGTCGAGCGGGTGCGGTCGGCGACCGGGGGACTGCCCGTCGAGCTGATCGGCGACGGCGTGGCGATCACCGCCGCCGAGCACTGGCTGGGCGCCGCCCGCGGCCACGACAACGCGCTGTGCATGGTGGTCTCCACGGGCGTCGGCGGCGGCCTGGTCCTGAACGGCCGGCTGCATCCCGGCCCGACCGGCAACGCCGGGCACATCGGGCACATCAGCGTCGACCTCGACGGCGACCCCTGCCCGTGCGGCGCGCGCGGCTGCGTGGAGCGGATCGCCAGCGGCCCGAACCTCGCCCGCCGCGCCCTGGAAGGGGGGTGGCGGCCGGGCCCGGACGGCGACGCCTCGGCCGCCGCGGTGGCCGCCGCGGCACGGACGGGCGACCCGGTCGCCGTGGCCTCCTTCCGGCGGGCCGCACGGGCGCTCGCCGCCGGGATCGCGGCCACCGCGACCCTGGTCGAGATCGACATCGCGGTGATCGGCGGTGGGGTCGGCAAGGCCGGCGACGTCCTCTTCACACCCCTGCGCCAGGCGCTCGCGGACTACGCCACGCTGTCGTTCGTACGGCGGCTGTCGGTGGTGCCCGCGCAGATGGGCACGGACGCGGGGCTGGTGGGCGCCGCGGCGGCGGCGCTGATCAGGGGGCCGGGGCTGGTGCGGCTCTAGCGGGGTGCCGGTGCGGCTCCAGTCGGGTGCGGATGCGGGCGCCGGTGCCGGGACGGCGGCCGTGCCGATCGCGTGGGGGTGGCCGCCGGTGGGTCACCACAGGAGTTCGGAGTGGTCGCCGGTGGGCCGTCACAGGCGTGGGGAAGGGCTACGGCCCGTACGCCCGGCGCCGTTCGGACGCATGCCCTCCAGCGGTGGGCGCCCCGCCGTCGCCGGGGGGGGCACCGCCGGAAGGGAAAAGCCCTCTCAGGGCCAGCGGGGGACGTTG
>NZ_JBWKES010000025.1:0-5100 GCF_056435325.1 Streptomyces sp. NPDC043952 | reverse complement strand
GATACATCCCCCCCCCCCCCCCCCCCCCCCTCCCCCCCCCCCCCCCCCCCCCCTCCCCCCCCCCCCCCTCCCCCCCCCCCCCCACCGCCGGAAGGGAAACGCTCTCTCAGGCCCGGCGGTAGCTGTCGACCGGGCCGCCCCAGCCGCCGGAGGGGCCGTCGAAGTCGATCGCGAGCGCGGAGCCGTCGGGCTTCATCTTCAGGTGCCCCAGTCCGCGGCCGCCGTCCTTGCCGCCCTGGCACTTGTAGGTGATGGTCGCGGACTCCTGGCCGTTTTCCTTCGCCGGCACGAGGGTGCCCGTGCACGAGAGCTTCGCGCCCTTGGCCGTGGCCTTGCCGTCCTTGATGACCAGGGTGTCCAGCGAACCGTCGGTGGGGGCGGTGCTGCCCTTCCAGGCGCCGGCCGCCCGCTCGATGAGCGTGCCGTGAGACGGGGCCGTCCCGGCCGGCTTCTTCGTCGCGCCGGCGGTGGCACTCGCCGTGCCGTCCGCCGCCTTCCCGCTCGTGCTCTCGCTACCGCACCCGGCGGTCATCGCGATCACGGCCAGTGTCGCGGCCGCTGTCCATCGCGCCTTGCGCACAACAACATCCGTTCTTTCTCTGCTTCTTCGCGAAGCCGTAAACCTAACAGGTGCCTGGGAGTCAGCTGTTCGTACTCTGCGCCGCCGTCGGCCCGTCCGGGGCGCCGACCGGGTGTCAGCCGGCGAGCAGCGCCTCCACCGTCGAGTGCGGGTCCCACTCGGGGTCGAGACCGGTCAGCCGTTGGGCGACCCGGCGCCAGGCCGCCGGGTCCGTACCGAGCCCGGAGCGCACGAGGTCCGCGAGGACGGCACGGGCCACGGCGGCCTCGGGCGGGGCGTCCGTGCGGCGGGCGGCACTGCCCAGGTAGGCGAGCAGCCGCGCGGCCGGGGTCGCGAGGCGCACCAGGTCCGCGCCGTCCAGGAGGCCCGCCGTGAGCAGCCCGTCGATCTGGGTGGACGGCGCGCAGTGGAACAGGCCGCACAGACCGTGCCGGGCCCGCTCCCGAGTGAGCCGCGCGCCGCCGGGCAGCCCGTCGGGGCCCGGCTCGGGCAGCAGCGCCGCGTGCCGCAGCCGTACGTCCTCGGGAACACCGTCCAGGCGGACGAGGTCCTGCCAGTGCGGCAGCGGCTCAAGGGCGTGGGCGGCTTCGAGCGCGGCCCAGTCCACCGGCTCGCCCGGCGGGAGCGAGGTGACGAGTTCGCCCGCGCGCCCGGAGGTCCGGGCACCCCGCAGCTTGCGGACGAGCTTGTCCGGCGCCGACTCCCGGTCGAGCCGGGCGCGCAGGACGCCGGCCGGATCGGCGGACGCCAGGGCCTTCGCACAGACGGTCGCGGCGGCGGGGCCCAGCACGCTCTGCCCCGCGAGCCGCGCAAGCCGGTCGGCACCGCCGTGCTCGAACACCCGCAGGCAGCCGAGCAGTTGATGCCCGAGACCGAGTCGCGGGCCCTCTCTTTCGAGCAGTTCCGCCACGAGGTCGGGCTCGGCGGAGCACAGCCACATCAGGCCGCCGGCCGGCCGGGCGCCGCCGCCGGCCCGCCAGTCGGTCAGCACCCGCGCGCCCAGGGACGGCCGCCCGGCGCCGGGCCGCGACCGGGACACGATCCGGTGGACGGCCGACTGGGGGAGCCAGTGTCCGAGCAGGGCGAGGTCGACCTCGGGGTCGTCGAGGTCGATCAGGCGCTCCAGACTGCTCCGGTCCAGCCAGCGGGACTGGGCGGCGAGCACGCGCAGCGCGTCGCGGTCGCGGCCCGCGAGCAGCCGGTCGAGGGCGACGCGCGGGGTACGGTCGTAGCGCAGCAGGTAGGCGGCGAGCAGCCACGGTCCGTCGGGGCCGAGCCGGGGCAGTACGGCGTCGATCACCTCCGCGTCCGCGAGGCAGAGCAGGGTGCCCTCCGGCCAGGCCCACAGATGGTCACCGCGCTCCAGAAGCCTGATCGCCTCCTCGGGGGTGCCCGGCCTGGTGGTGCTGCCGATGTCTGGTCCCGCGCTCTCCGCCGGGTCGGCTCCGGACCCAGCGCGCTCCAGCAACTGCGCCCAGGTCAGCCCCTCCGCGGCGGCTTCGGACGCCGTTACGGCCGCGGCCAGGCGGAGCCAGGCGACGGGGTCGGTGCCCAGCTCGGTGCGCAGTCGACGGGCGAGCGCGGACCGCCAGGCGGCCGCGAACGCGAGTCGCCGCCAGTCGTGGGGCAGCAGGAGCAGGTGCCGCGCGGGCAGCAGGGTGAGCAGTTCCGCGGCGGGCAACACGCCCTGCACATAGGCGTGTTCGGTGAGCTGCGCGCCGGATCCGTACGGCTCCGGGAGTCGCGCCCGCACCTGCGCGAGGCCGGGCGGCTCGTACCCGACGCCGTTCCCGGCCGCGGGGATGCCGTGCAGGGCGCAGGCGACGGCGAACCAGCGCGGGACGGCGAGGCCTGGTGCGGTCGCCGGCTCGTACTCGGTCAGCGCGCGCAGCACATCGGGATCGTTCGGCCGGGGCGCACCGTCCGGGGCGAGGGAATACAGCAGGTCGAGTGCGGCCAGAGCGTGCACCCGGTCGAGCCGGTGCGGGGTCCTGCGGGGCGCGGGCGCGGGCGCGGGTGCGGGTGCGGGTGCGGGCGCCGGGGCCGGCACCGGCGCCGGTGTCATGGGTTCGGCCGGCGGTCCGGGCTCGGTGACGGCCTCGGCCGTGGTGTTGCCCGCCTCGGCTGTCAACTCCGCGAGTGTTCCCCGGTGTTCGGGCAGCAGGGCATCGAGCGCCGCCCAGGCCGACGCCCGTTCCGCCAGATGCGCCTCGGTCAGAGCGTGCAGCTCGGCGACCGCCGCCGCGCCCAGCAGATCCCGTTCGGCGAGCCGGGCGAGCGCGTCCAGGGCGCGGGTGGCGGGGCGCGCGGTGCGGATCAGCTCGACCGGGTCGAGCAGCCCGGCCGCCGTCATGCCCTCCGCCCAGATGGCGGCGCTCTCGTCGAGTTCCTCCTCGGCCAGGCGTAGCGCGGGCGGGGCGGTGTTGCCCGCGCGACGGCCCCCGGCCCGCCACGGCTCGTTGAGCACGCTCAGCCGGAAGGCGTGGCGCTGCGCGTCGCTCGCCGCCTCGTGGCGGGCCAGCTCCTCGCAGGCCTTGGGCATGAACGGGGTTGCGGCATGGGCCGCGGCGAGGGCGTCGAGATCATGGGCGTACGGCTCGGACAGCAGGTCCCGCAGGGTGCTGGTGCCGCGGGCGGTGGCGAGCAGCGCGGGCAGCCGGGCCGGGTCCTCGTACGGCTCGCCCCCAGCGCGCAACAGGCGCGGCCCCTCGCCGTCCGGGGCGGCCAGGGCCGCGGTGATCGTGTCCACGACGGGCCGGCTGAGCCAGGGGGCCGCGGCGGGGTCGTCGAGCAGGGCGCGTACGGCGTCCGGCCCGGTCCGCTCCCAGACCTTCAACAGGGCGTACCGCTGGGCGACTTGGCGCACACCGCAGCTCAGCGCCGGCACCACGAGCCGCGGGTCGCCCGAGCCGAGCAACGGGGTGAGCCAGGTGCGCGGGACCTGCCCGTGCGGCGCCGTCAGCTCGGCGCGCAGCGCGTCGTCCAGTGGCAGGGTGTCGAGCCGCTGGACGATGGTGCGGCGCAGGGACTGGGTGGTGCGCGGGTTGCGGTAGACGGCCGCGGCGACGCGGGCGTCGCCGACCGCGACCAGCCGGGCGAGGACGCGGGTGTCGAGCCGGGGATGCCGGGCCAGGGCCGCTCGGGTACGGCTGTCGCCGTGGGCGACGACGGCGGCACCCGGCAGTGGCCCGCCGGCGAGCAGCTCCTTGGACACCTGCTCGGGCAGGGCGGCGAACGCGGCGGCGGCGTGGTGCGGCTCCGCGTGTCCGAGCAGCAGGCCGAGCGTGCGGTGGACGCTGCGGGGGGCGGGAGGACGGAGCGTACCGTCGGACGGCGGCGGCACCGGCGGCGCGGCCAGCAACTCGGGCAGGGCGCCGCGGTGCCCGCCCAGCGCGTCGTGCAGCGCCCGCCAGCGGCCCGCGTCCGCGCCGAGGTGACGTACTGTCAATTCATGGACGAATGCGGCGGTTTCGTCCTCCACTCCGCCCGCGGCGGCCACCTTCGCCGCCACCGACCGCGCGGGCCGCGCCCGCTCCACGACCCGCAGCGCCGAACCCTCTCTCGGGCAGGCGCCCTTCGCCCCCCGGCCGGCGGCGACCATCTCGCGCAGCAGCCGGCCGGCCGCCCCCACCTGCGTGTTCGTCATGGCCGCCATGTTAGGCACGCCGCTGATGTCCGCCTCAGGCGGTGCGCGTCCAAAACGGCCGGCAGCGCGCGGCCGGAAACCGGTTCCGTGCCGCGCGGCGGGGTGGCTCACCGAAAAGTGTGCACGACCTCGATCGGTCCCACGATATGGGCGTTGAACTCGTCCAACTCCTCGGCGGGCACCCACAGTTCCAGGATCGTCTCGCCGCCCGCCTGCCGGACCGGGTAGCGGCGGACGAAGTCGGTGTCGACCTCGAAGCGGGTCACGAAACCGGCTCCGTCGTGCCGTACGTTCCAGTCCCGCGCGATCCGGATCGCGTAGTCCTCGTTGAGCACCGGGTAGAAGATGGGCTGCTCCGGCAGTCGGGGCGGCCAGGCCCGCCACCGCGACGCCCGTACCAGATCCAGCTCCTTGGGGCCGGTGGGGCGCCAGAGGGTGGTGGTGGGGCGGGTGCGGGGCATGATGTCGGTCCTCCGGGTGTCGTCGCCCCGGACGTTACGGTGCGATCGGCGCCCCGGCCACGGAATTTCGCTGTTCCGGCGGTACCCGCGTGACCCCGGACCCCCTCGCGGAGTTGATCCCCGCATGAAGAAGCGCAGCATTCTCGCCCTCGCCTCCCTGGCCACCGGTTTCGTCGTGGCCGCCATCACCCCGTCCCACGCCGCGGACAAGGGGCCCCTGGACGGCCTCAACGTCTCCGGCACCCTGCACTCGGCCGGCGACCTGGTCAGCCACGACAGCCTGGCCCCCGCCGACGCCCCGGCGGACGGCCAGGACTAAGAACTCCTAACGCAATGACTTCAGGCGTCGCCAGCAGATGAGTGCGCATCCCAGGGTGAGGAAGGCTTCGTGGATGTCGTCGCGTACCTCCCAG